>JANXBO010000019.1 GCA_025057575.1 Candidatus Caldisaccharidevorator malaysiensis | reverse complement strand
AGACTAAGGGGGCGTAGCTCAGAGGGAGAGCGCTGGAATCGCACTCCAGAGGTCGCGGGTTCAAGTCCCGCCGCCTCCACTTTTTTTCCGGACAGACAAGGCAACGATAGCACGCTATAATTTTCTTAGCCGGAGGGATGCCCGAGCGGCCAAAGGGACCAGGCTGTAAACCTGGTGGGCGACGGCCCTTCGGAGGTTCAAATCCTCCTCCCTCCACCAGGGAAATTGAAAAGGAGACAACGGGAGTAAAAGGGCAGGAGCCCTCGTAGCTCAGCGGCAGAGCGTACCCTTGGTAAGGGTGAGGTCCCGGGTTCAAGTCCCGGCGGGGGCTCTGTGAATCACGACCCGAAACAATATGAACTTTTCCCGAGTTTTTTTCCTGTCCCTCTTGCCCGGTCGCCAGTATCAGACCTTAATGAACCTGCCGCCCCCATTCGCCTTCCGATACTTTCTCGCCCTTTCTGCGTTAGTCGGGCTCGTTCACTGGGTGTTGATCATCAACCCATTGAGGACCAATATTCGGCTTTTCTTCTCCGAGATCGCCCGGCAGGTGCCCGAATTTGAGATTCGTCAGGGTCGCGCTATCGCTCCTTTTTCGCCGAAAACTTTTGCTTTGCCTTTTGATGCGGAACTGATGATAGATACGACGAACAAGACCCGATTGCCGCCCTCGGGAACACCGGTCGCTTTCCTTTTAACCGAACGAAATTTGGTGATCCGTGCTGGCGGTCAGGTATTGGCTTTCGGGTTACCTTTGGAGACGGTAGCGGTCAATGCCGATTACTGGAACCGACTGGCGGATATATGGGCTGTCCGAGCATCTGCCTTGTCTTTGGCATGGCTTCTCATCAAGACCATCTTGGCGAAGTTCGTTCAGGTTGTTCTGTTATCGGGCTTGGCGATGTTTTGGGACGCTGTCTGGAAACTCAACTGGGATTACCGACAGATGTTGAACCTGTGCTTCTACTCGTTGACACCGACTAGCCTTTTGGGACTACTCTTGGGGTTGGCATCGGAACAGATTCCTTCTGCCTTCGCCCGAATGGCAATCTACTATGGCTTTTTTGCTGTTTTCATTACTCTGACAATGGGAATGCTGCGCCGTTCGTAACGGCGCACTTTGGAAACAGTTAGGTTCCTATCAAAAAACTGATTAGGAGCCCTTAGGGTAGGCGCCTGGGCTTCAGAGGATGGCAAATGGCACGGCGATGGAAACGAAAGGAAGTGCGGTTCTACAGCCCCCGCCGGCATTGGGGATGGATCGGTTTGGGCATAGTGCTCCTGACTGCCGTTTGGGGGGCTCAGCATTCCATCTTTTGGGGAATTTGGACACATGCCCAGCCGCCTGATGCCTCTGTTTCCAAGCCGCCTCCCGCCGTTCCTTCCTCCTCACGGTCTTTTGAAGAACCCGCTGCATCAATGGTGCCAGAGGATCTTGTCATACCCATCCTGTGCTTCCACGATGTCTCCCATTCATCCTCTCGATGGGCGGTGGCGCCGGAGGCATTTGAGAATCTTTTGAAGACTCTCACGAAGGAAGGCTATGACTTTTTGACCGTTAGCGAAGCGGTCGCAGTAGTCAAAGGAGAATTTTCCGGCAACATCCCCGACCGTCCCATTGCACTGACGATAGACGACGGATTCCCGTCAGCATACCATACCGTTTTTCCTCTCCTCCAGAAATACCAAGTAAAGGCGACCTTGTTCGTGTATACAGAAGGAATTAAAGGTCATCCGCTGCTTTCCTGGGACGATCTCAAAGAGATGGTAAAGTCCGGTCTGGTGGAGATCGGATCCCACTCGGTCAGTCACACTTATCCATTTCCGCTCCTAAAGCGCTTCGGTCGGAAAGCCTTTAAGGTAAAAATGGAGCGGGAAGTTTTTGAATCCCGCAAAATTCTGGAAGAGAGGATCGGAGAACCGGTTAGCGGCTTTGCTTACCCAGGCGGACAGGTGGATAAAACACTGGAGAATCTTGTTAAAGAGGCTGGCTACTCCTGGGCAGTGACGATCAATCCCGTGCCTTTTCGTTTGGGAATGAACCTGTATCGGATTCCGAGGTTTGCCGTCGCTAAGGGGACTACTTTGAAAGGCATTAACCGGTGGTTGACTGGGGAATCGGAACCCCAACAAACTGCCGTAAGCCCACCATAAGGGAACGGTGGCAAAGCGGTTTTCTTGGACGCTCTTGAATCCGGTTTGCGTCATAATGAATAAGGCTTCTTGTTAAATTCCCCTTAAGCAGGGGTTCCTGGCTTGAGGCAAAGAGGGGACGAGGATGGAGAAGTGGAAGCGGTTGAGCCGGCGGATCGGGTATGTCGGTGCAGGGCTCTTTACCATTTGCGTCGCAGCGGGGCAAAAAAATAGAGGAGAGATCGGACCGTCTGCTACCGGAGTTAACAAACCGGTTGAGGTCCAGGGATTTGCGGATGTCATTGAGGACCGGAAGCAGCCAAGATTGCTCTTGCCGTCAGCAAGAGAAGATGTTTCCAAGCAAGCCGTGCCCTTGCTGAAATCTTTTAACTTACGCCAGCCGGCGAGAACGAGCGGTTGGAAGTATGCCGATTATGGGTTGGAACGATTCCGACGGCTGTTGGCTGCCCGCGGTGGGCACTACCGGGGTCGGCTCTTGCGGATGGAGGCAACAGCATACTGCCCCAGAGGATGCTGTGGGTCCGGTGGCGGTCGGACCGCCTCAGGGCGGAGAGCGGAATATGGGATCGCTGCTGTTGATCCCCGGGTCATTCCTCTTGGAACAGCCCTTTATGTGGACGGATATGGCTTTGCCATTGCTGCAGACGTGGGGACTGCCATCAAAGGAAATAGGATAGACTTGTGTTTCCCGACCCATCGGGAAGCCAACCTCTTCGGACGACGCACCGTTCGGGTCCTTATCCTGAGATGAGGGGATTTTTGATTAGATTTTCTGAGTATTCTTCAAGAAAATTTACCTATTGAATGACCAGACAGGCTCCTCAGCGGCAAAAAGCGTGGGAGTTAGCGCGCTGGCTCTGTCGCCCGTCAGTAGTGACCCGAGTCCTGAACGCTCATCAGATCCGTCCGAGTCCTTCAATGGGACAACACTTTCTCGTCAATCCCACCTTTCTGGACCGAATTGTGGAGGCTGCCGATTTGAGGGAGACGGACTGGGTCTTTGAGGTGGGAACGGGCTTAGGCTGCTTGACCGCTGCGGCTGCGTCGGTAGCGCAAAAAGTCGTTAGCATTGAGAAAGACCGTCGGCTTTACCAAATTGCGCGGGCAATCCTGCAACACATTCCAGGGGTTGAGTTGCGGCACGCCGATGCCCTGAAGGTCAACTGGGGCGCCATCCTGAATGACAAACCGCCTCAACGATGGATCTTTTTGTCCAATTTGCCCTACAGCGTCAGCAAGGCGATCCTGGAACGACTCCTGGACAACGCAGACCTTTTTGGGAGAGCAGTGATCACGGTGCAACGGGAGGTCGGTTTCCGAATGGTCGCCTCGGCGGGCAGCCCCGATTACGGTCTTCTTTCCGTAATGGTTGCTCTGAAAAGCCGACCAACAGTCGTCGCCCGCATCCCGCCGACGGCTTTTTTCCCACGTCCTCAGGTATGGAGTGTTGTCGTGCGTCTGGATTTTGAGGCGGAACGATTGATCGCAAAGGAAGAGGAAGACTATTTCTTTCTGGCGGCACAGGCTGCCCTTTCTTATCGGCGTAAAACCCTCGCCAACGCATTGCTGTCAGGGCTGGGCTGGGACCCTGAAGATATCCAGGCCCTTTTGTCCTCTGCCGGTCTCAACCCCAAGCGGCGAGGGGAAACCTTGACGTTGGAGGAAATCGTCGCCCTGAGCCGAGCCTTTAAAGAACGATCGGTCCGGTCCCGATGACGGTAGTTTTGGCAGTGCCCGTCCCTGCTGACTGCTTTATAATTAAAAACAAAGCGGGCGTAGCTTAGTGGTAGAGCGTCACCTTGCCGAGGTGAAGGTCGCGGGTTCGAATCCCGTCGCCCGCTCCAGAAATTCTTCAAAAAAACAGCAAAGGATCGGAAAACTGTCCTCACGAACCAATCGCAGGGAGGAAAGTGATGGTCTCACGGTCGGAAGTAGAAGAGAAAGAATCCAGCGTCTGGCGCCTAACCGTTGAAATACCGCCCGACGAAGTGAGCAAGGCAGCGGACAGGGTTTATCGGGAAATTGCCAAAAATTTGCGGATCCCAGGTTTTCGTCCCGGTCACGCCCCCCTGGCTGTGGTCCGCCGCTGGATCGGTGAGGATGAGTTTCAAAACCGCTTGTTTCAAGCCCTGTTGCCTCGGGCAACGGAGGAAGCCCTGAGTCAGCATCAGCTGGTGCCTTTTCTTCTGCCCCGCTACGAGGAGGTTCAGTGGAGCGAAGGGGAACCCCTTAGATTCACCGCCGAGATCGTTACGAAGCCCGCCGTGCAGTTGGGGGACTACAGGGGCTTGAAAATTCAGACAATCTCTGTTTCCGTTACGGACGAGGCATTGGAAAGGGCGCTGGAAGAAGTTCGGCTGGACTTAGCCCGCTATGAGCCGACGGAGAAACCCGCTCAGCAGGGCGATCGGGTGCGGGTGCGGTATCAGGTGCTGAGGGAAGATCAGGATTTGGGACTTCGCTGGCAGACGGGGACCTACACGGTGGGCGACCGGGGGTGGACACCGCCGTTGCCCGAGCAACTATTAGGAGCCGTCCGCGGACAGGCGGGCGAGTTTTCTTTCGCTTATCCTGACGATCACCACCATCCCGACCTGGCAGGTCAAAAAGTTCGGGTGATCTATGAAGTAGAACAAGTTTTCGAAAGAATCCTACCAGAACTAACGGATGACTTGGTTAAGGCAGAACTCGGTTTAGAGTCCGTGGAAAAACTTCGGGAAGAATTGCGGGCGGAACTGGAGAGACGGGCGCGCCGAGAGGCGAAAGAAGCCGAAAGACGCCAATTGGAAGAAGAACTTCTTAAGGTCTGTTCCGTATCTGTTCCTGAACCTCTGGTCCGTGCCGTGGCAGAAGAATCGTTAATCCGGACCCAAGAGGATCTTGCGAAGGCGGGGATGACTCTTTCTCAATGGCTGGCAAGGCAAGGGAAAACCGTTGACGAATATGTGACCGAGATCCGCCCCTTCGTGGAAAGAAGCCTGAAACTCCGATTCATCTTAGAAGCGATCGCAGAAAAGGAGCAGATCACCCAAAAGGGCATTGATGCGGGGGCGGAGGAAGGTCTTTCAGAAGAAGAAATTGAGAGACGGCAGCGAGCGATGCGAGAGGAAAAAACGATGGAGTGGCTACTGGCTCAGGCGATTCGGGAACCAGCAGACCGATCCTCTGAATTGAAGGAAAGACCGTGATGAAGACGGGAGCGTCAAAGACGGAAAGGAGAGTGGAACGATGCTGATTCCCTGGGTCATCGAGGAAACACCGAGGGGCGAACGAGCCTATGACATTTATTCACGCCTTTTGAAGAATCGGATCATCTTTCTGGGCGGCGAAATCGTTGATTCGGTCGCTAATGTCGTGGTTGCCCAGTTGCTGTTTTTGGAAAAAGAGGATCCTGACCTTACCATAGACCTCTACATCAACAGCCCCGGTGGGTCTGTAGACGCCGGATTGGCGATTTACGATGCGATGCAGTTCGTCAAGCCCGATGTGGCGACCTACTGTATCGGTCACGCTTACAGTATGGCGGCGGTCCTGCTGGCGGCAGGCGCCAAGCAGAAGCGCTATGCTCTACCCCATGCCCGAATTATGATCCATCAGCCTTGGGGAGGCGTCCAAGGGAAAGCGGCGGATGTAGAGGTTTACGCAAGGGAAATTCTCAAGGTCAAGGACCTGGTCAACAGGATTTTGGCAGAGCACACCCGCCAGCCTCTGGAAAAGATTGAGAAAGACACCGAGCGGGACTTCTTTATGGACCCCTATCAGGCAAAGGAGTATGGCATCATTGACAATGTGATTGAGCGCCGGAAAGGATAGGGGAGGAAAGAGAATGCCTCTTTTTGGTGGCGATGACAAAAGTAACCCAAGATGCTCCTTCTGCTTCCGCAGACAAGAAGAAGTTGCCAATATGGTTTTAGGACCCGGCGGGGTGAACATCTGCGCCGACTGCGTCTTGACCTGTTATGATGTTTTGGGCTTAGGAGCGTCCCGAAAGGCAACAACAGCGCCCTACCGGCACCGACCCTTTACCCCCACTCAGATTCCGACCCCTAAGAAGGTCTATGAGTTTCTGAACGAGTGTGTGGTCGGTCAAGAGCACGCAAAGAAAGTCCTTTCCGTTGCGGTTTATAACCATTACAAAAGGACCCTGATGCATCCGGCAACGGATGTGGAGATTGAAAAAAGCAACATTTTAATGATCGGACCGACAGGATCGGGAAAGACCTTGATGGCTCGGACATTGGCGAGAATGTTGGATGTTCCCTTCGCCATCGCCGATGCCACCAGTTTGACGGAAGCAGGATATGTAGGGGAGGACGTGGAGAACATCCTCTTGAGGCTGATCCAGGCAGCCAACTGGGACTTAGAAAGTGCCAAGAGAGGGATCGTCTACATTGATGAAATTGACAAAATCGCCCGAAAGTCTGCTGACAACCCTTCCATAACGAGGGATGTCTCGGGCGAGGGTGTTCAGCAGGCGCTCCTCAAAATCTTGGAGGGGACCGTGGCGAACATTCCCCCTCAGGGCGGTCGCAAGCATCCTCATCAGGAGTTTATTCAGTTAGACACAACAGGAATCCTATTCATCTGCGGTGGTGCCTTTGACGGTTTGGAAAAAATCATTGAGGCCCGCCTCAGGACCAGCAGTATGGGCTTTGGGGCAGAAATCCCGAAGAAGGAAGAGAGAGGGAAGCTGCTCCGTCACCTAATGCCCGAGGACTTACTTAAATACGGTTTTATCCCCGAATTTGTCGGTCGGTTGCCCGTCACGGTGGTGGTGGATCCCCTAACGAAAGATGATTTGGTCGCCATTCTGACCCAACCCCGTCACGCTCTCGTCAAGCAATACGAGGCACTTCTGGCAGCGGAAGGGGTTGAGTTGGTCGTCACGCCCGAAGCATTGGAAGCCATAGCAGCAAAGGCTCTGGAGCGAAAGACCGGCGCCCGTGCCTTGAGGGCGATTATGGAAGAAATTATGCTGGACGTGATGTTCTACTTACCCTCCTTGGAAGGCGCTCGCAAATGCATCATTACTGAGGAAACCGTAAAACTCAACGCAAAGCCGTTGATCGTCGGCGACGGCGAGATCCGGTGGCGTGAAGAAACAGCGTAAAGACTGAAGGAGTTTTGTTTATGCAACGAGGTCAAATCAAGTCAGACGAGCCCGTCCGTGAATACAATGAGGAGACGACCCTTCCGACCCTTGAAGAAAAGACCTTGACCCTGCCCCTGATCCCGTTGCCCGATCTGGTCGTTTTTCCCGGAGCGATGACTCCTCTGGTCATCGGTCGCCAAAGATCGTTGCGGGCGATGGAGGAAGCCATTTCCAACGGGATGCCGGTCGCCTTGGTCCTGCAAAAAGACCCGACCATTATGGAGCCCAGAGCCGAAGACCTGCAGAGCATCGGCACCGTTGCCGATCTGTTCCAACCGATGCCCTTTCCTGATCATAATGTAAGGGTCCTGGCAGAGGGACGGTTTCGGTTTCGGCTTCTGCAAATTACCCGCACCGACCCCTACTACCTGGCTTTAGTAGAGGAAATCCCCGAAACCCGTGATGCGGATCCGGAGACGATGGCGCTGGAACGGTTGGTCCGAAGGCAGTTTGAACAACTGGTCCAAAACAGCCGATCCATACCGCCAGACGCTCTGATGACCATCGCTGGCGCAGACGATCCGTCTCGGATTGCCGACCTGATCGCTTCCTTCGTTGATCTGAAGACGAAAGAGAAGCAGGAGATCCTTGAGACGCTCCCCGTCAAGGCACGCCTTCGCAAATTAGCCGCCCTGTTAGAGCGGGAACTGCAGGTCCTTGATTTGGAAAAGAGGATAGAGAGCAAAGTAAGGGAAGGGGTGACGGCATCCCAAAGGGAGTTCATTTTGAGGGAGCGGCTGAAAGCGATCCAAGAAGAATTGGGCGAGCGGGACATTTTTATGGCAGAGGTGGAAGAACTGAGGGATCAAGTCAACCGTCTCAAACTCCCCGATCCCGCCCGCCAAAGAGCCCTAAAAGAACTGGATCGTCTAGAAAAGATGCCGCCGATGTCTCCAGAAACAGGAGTGATCAGGACTTATCTGGATTGGATTCTGAGCCTTCCTTGGAAGAAGAGGACCAAAGATAATCTGGATATAGACAGGGCGCAAAAAGTTTTGGACGAAGACCATTACGGACTGAAGGATATCAAGGAGAGAATTTTGGAGTTCCTCGCTGTCCGGAAACTAACGGAAAAGACCCGAGGACCTATTCTTTGCTTCATCGGACCTCCTGGGGTCGGAAAGACGAGCATCGGCAAGTCGATCGCCCGCGCAATGGGACGCAAGTTTGTCCGGATGAGCCTGGGCGGTATTCGGGACGAAGCGGAGATCAGGGGACATCGGCGCACCTATGTGGGTGCCTTGCCAGGGCGGATCATTCAAGGAATGCGTCAGGCGGGCACGAAAAACCCTGTCTTTATGCTGGACGAGATTGACAAGATTGGTCTGGACTGGAGGGGTGATCCAACGGCTGCCCTTCTGGAGGCGTTAGATCCCGAGCAAAACAACGCCTTTAGCGATCATTACATTGAAGTCCCTTTTGACCTAAGCGAAGTTCTCTTTATTCTGACAGGAAATGTCACCGATACCATTCCCCCCGCCCTTAGGGATCGGCTGGAAGTGCTCCACTTTCCTGGCTACACGGAAGATGAGAAGATCCAGATCGCCGTCCGGCATTTAATTCCCAAAAACCTGGACCATCACGGATTGACCCAGACCCAATTAACCCTAAGCGAGTCTGTCCTATCCCATATCATTCGCCATTACACTCAAGAAGCAGGTGTGCGGAACTTAGAGCGCCAGTTAGCAACGATAATGAGGAAGGTGGCTGTTCAGGTCGCGAAGGGCAAGATGGCGCCGGCACGAGTGACCTTGTCCAGCGTAGAGAAGTTTTTGGGACCGCCGAAATTCCGATTAGGCGAAAAACAAAGCCAAGACGAAGTGGGGGTGGCGACAGGATTAGCCTGGACGGGTGCGGGGGGCGATGTCTTATCAGTGGAGGTCACGTTGCTCCAGGGGAGCGGACGACTGGCTCTGACAGGGCAGTTGGGCGAAATTATGCAGGAATCAGCAAAAGCCGCCTTGACCTACGCACGGACCGTCCTTGCCCGTCTCGGTCTGGAAGACCGATACACGGAAAAGACGGATGTTCATATTCACGTTCCTGCTGGCTCCGTTCCTAAAGACGGACCATCGGCGGGAATCACGATGGCTGTTGCTTTGGTGTCTGCACTGACAAGATTGCCCGTCCGAGCCGATGTCGGGATGACCGGGGAAGTGACTTTGAGGGGCCGGATCTTACCCGTCGGAGGGATTAAGGAGAAGATTTTAGGTGCTCATCGGGCAGGGCTTCGGACGGTCATCATCCCCAAGGAAAACCAAAAGGACTTGAAAGACCTTCCCCCCAAGGTTCTTAGGGATCTCCAGATCATCTTTGTGGAACATATGGACGAGGTCTTGCCGATCGCTTTGCCTGCTTTTGCAAATCTGAAGCCCAGGGTTGCGCAACCCGTGGTCCCAGCAGGCGCCTAGTTCACCACCGCCTCATTAATCGTTAGTTACAGGATGGGTCGGTGAAGTTTCCTTACCCGTTTGCCATTTCTTAACGCTACACAAGATGACTTACAAAATTGGATGGTTCTCCACAGGTCGTGACCTTGAGGCGCTTAACCTCCTTGCCGAAACCCTAAGGAGCATCCGTCTTGGTTTTCTACCCGTAGACATTCGCTTTGTCTTTGTATCCCGAGAAGAGGGGGACAGTGTGGAAAGTGATCAGTTTCTTGGTTTTTGTCGTCAAGAGGGGCTCAAAGTCATCACCCTGTCAGCAAAGCGGTTTGAGCCAGAGTTGCGCCGAAAGGGCCGGTCGGGCGACCCAGAGGCCTTGAACCTTTGGCGCCGACTCTACCACCAGGAAGTGGAGCGGCGGTTAAAGCCCTATTGGTTGGGCGTTTCGGTAAGTCTGTTGGCAGGTTATATGTTGATCGTCAGCGACGAGTTCTGCTCCCGTTACCCTTTAATTAACTTGCATCCGGCTTTACCGGGGGGACCAGCAGGATCGTGGCAGCAAGTGATCAGGTGTCTGATCAGAGAGAAGGCATATGAAGCAGGGGCTCAGATTCATAGAGTGACTCCTCAACTGGACAGCGGTCCTCCCCTAACCTATTGCCGCGTGCCGATCCGAACGCCCGACTTGGAGCCTTTGTGGCAGCGGGCATCTGCCTCTTACTGGTCGGAAGAGTTGCCCGAGCCCCCAGAACCCGTAAGACCGCTCTTTGAAGCAATTCGCCAGAAAGAATTTGCCAGAGAAAAACCGCTGATCCTTTTGACCTTAAAGAAACTGGCAGAAAAGGTATTAGAATTAACCGACAATGGGGTCCGCTATCAGGGAAGACCTTGCCCGGGGGGATTGGACATAACCGAAGAGGTAGAGAAGGCTCTCAGAAAAGGAGTGATCGGCGGTTCATGCTGATTGTCTTTGACCTGGAAGGACCACTGACGCCGACGGATCATGCCTACGAAGTGTGTGCCCTTTTGCCGGAAGGGAGACGCCTTTTTGAAAGATTAAGCCGCTATGATGATCTTCTTACTCTGGAAGGGCGGGAGAATTACCAAGCAGGCGATACCTTAAAACTTATCTTGCCTTTTTTGCTGGTCCACGGTGTGACCGACGATGACTTAGTCAAGGTTTCCCAGAAAAGTCCCTTGACACCGGGCGCTAAGGAGTGTGTCGCCGATATTTATCAACGGGGTTGGATGACCGGAGTCATTTCCACCGCTTACCAACCTCACGCTTTTGCCATCGGAGACCGATTGGGCATTTACCGAGATATGATTGTTGCCACCAGCATCTCTTTTTCCCAGTGGGAGAGTTTGGTCACCGAAGACGCTGAAGCCTTAGTCTTGCCTTGGGAGGAACGGATCCTGCGATGTCGTGCTGATGACGATGAAGAGTTGAAGCGCCTTCTGGATGAGTTCTTTTGGGTTCATTTGATTCGCTACCCACTGGGTGTCGTTTTGGAGACTCCGATAATGGGGGGAAAAAGAAAGACGGAAGCGTTAAGTCAAATGGCTCATCGCCTTGGATTACCGCTATCGCAATGTGTCTTCATCGGCGATAGTATCACCGACTGTCACGCTTTAAATCTGCTCCGTCAATCCAATGGCTTGCCCATCGTTTTTAACGGAAATGAATACGCTCTGCCATACGGTAAGGTAGGAGTAGCGTCTGATAACTTAACGGCAGTGCTCCCCATTCTTTCGGCTTTTGAGAGAGGCGGATGGCAAGAAGTCCAAAAATTGGTGGAAGCGGAAAGCGGTCGTCCTGATAGCCCTTATCAATGGCTCGGGGATGAGGACTGGTCCAAAGCCGTAGCGGTTCATCGGCAGTTTCGGTCCCTCTTAAGGGGTTTGGCGGCATCCCTCGGATGATCGGGATGGAAAGACTGGATGTCGTTGGGATCGGCGCTCTTAACTGGGACTGCCTATATCAGGTCCCTGAAACTCAGAGCGATGGCGAGGTCGTCATTGAAAATGTGTGGGAGGGTCCTGGAGGATCATCCGCCAATACCGTTTGGGCGTTAGCCCGTTGGGGCCTGAAGACAGGGTTTATCGGAACTGTCGGGGGCGACCAAGAAGGACACTACCTCATTGATGCTTTCGTTGCTGTGCAAACGGACACCTCTCGCATTCGCATTGTGCCCGACCAACCAACCGGTCGGGTCTTGGGGTTCTTTGATCCTAACGGGCATCGCGCTCTCTACGTTCTTCCCGGAGCCAATCTCTGCTTCCGCCTAAACCCATCCGATTACCAATATTGCGCCCGCTCGCAACTAATCCATATCAGCCCTTTAGCAGGGAGAGAGCCCTTTGAACAGGTCCGGAACTTAGTGACGAGTTTACCGCCATCCGTAACGGTGAGTCTGGCTCCTGGAAGCCTTTACAGTCGCCTTGACTTTTCGGAGATGGAACCGTTGCTTTGTCGGGCACAGATAGTTTTCTTAACGAAAGACGAATTGCAAAACCTGACGCGGCAATCAGCGTTGACTGATGGCATAAAGGCACTGCACGATTTGGGTGTCACCGTCATTGCGGTGACGATGGGGACCGAAGGCAGTTGGCTGAGCGTCGCAGGGAAAGAATGGCAAGAACAGGCACCGCAAGTGACCGTCGTGGACGGGACGGGGGCTGGAGACGCCTTTGCTGCCGGTCTCTTGTATGGCTATCTGCAGGGGTGGGATTGGGCAGACTGCCTAACGATAGCAACGAAGGCAGCGGGCTTTTGCTTGATGGCAATAGGACCTCGTTCAGGGATCCCTTCCCTTTCGTCCCTTTTGAACGATGGTCCCGCTGTTGAACAGAAACCGCAGCATAAGGTTTCGGAGGCACGGCAATGAAAGGCGTCGTCCTTGCTGGTGGTCTGGGCACTCGCCTTTACCCTCTGACAAAGGTCACTAATAAGCACTTATTGCCCATTTACAATAAACCAATGATCTGGTATCCGTTGGAAGCCCTGGTCATCGCCGGCGTTGTGGATATCTTGGTGATTACAGGGGGCGAATGGGCGACCGACTTCGCCCGTTTACTGGGTGACTTCAAAGAAATGGGCATAAGAACCCTCTATTTCGCCTATCAGGAGAAACCATTGGGCATCGCTCACGCCCTCTCTCTCGCCGAAACCTTTGCCAACGGGGACAGGATCGTCGTCTTCTTAGCCGACAATGTCATTGAGGGAAACATCATTGGAGCAAAGGAAAAGTTTGAAAAGATGGACAGCGGTGCCTTAGTTATCCTCAAAGAGGTGCCCGATCCCCACAATTATGGATGCCCCGCTTTTGACCAGACGGGTCGCATCGTTTCCATCATAGAAAAGCCCCAGCAACCCCCGAGCCCTTATGCGGTCATCGGCATTTACTTTTACGACCATCAGGTCTTTGACTTTTGCCGGCGGCTGAAGCCAAGTCCTCGGGGGGAATTAGAGATCAGCGACGTCAATAACCTTTACGCTCAAATGGGAGCCCTTGACTATCTTTTTTTGGACGGCTGGTGGGGTGATGCAGGAGCCAGCATTGACGCTTGGCTCCGGGTGAACAGGCTCGTCGCCGAGACAGGGGCAAACAAGAGAGCCCTCAAGTAAAGAGTTTTAAAAGGGGGGTCGGTATGGAGAAGGGAGATGAAGAGCCGCAATTTACTGACGAGTCGGGCGATCAAGAGGCAGAAGGGTCTGAGCAACGCGATTCGGTTACCCATCTGGCTCTTTGCTCTCTCTCTGGTGTCGTCACTCTGGGCTTAATCCACCGAATGAACAATCTTCTGACGAGTCTGATGGGTTGGGTGGACCTGATCGCTTCCGATGTGGAACTGCCGACGGAAAAGACCAAGAACCTGTCTAAGGTAAAGCGAATGGCTGAGGACCTTAGGGAGATGATCGCCGATTTCTTAATCCTCTCTTCTTTACCATCCTCCTCTTTTCCTTTGAGCCGGCCGGTGAACCTGTGGGAGATTTGGGATCAGTGCGAACGGCTAGTCCGACCTCTTTTGAGAAAAAAACAGGTGACCCTTAATCCCGTCAAGACGGAGAGAGAAGTCATTCTTCTTTCCTCTCCTCAAATCGTTTTTCAAACCGTTATGACGGCTCTGATGATCGCGGCGGGCACAGAAGAGTCCGAAGAGCGGGGACGATCCTTTCAGGTCCTGTGCTCTTTGCAAGACGAAGCCGTCCAGTTTGAGATGATCGGTCCGTTTGAAAGAGAACTATCGGATCCGTTGCCGCTTCAAGACACCAATGTGCCGCGACCGACGGTTTTATGGCTTCACGCCTTGCGCCAATGGCTGGCGCCGATTGGGGGCGACCTGGCGGTGGTGATCTCCCCGCCCCACAGCCGCTTGACCATCCGATGGGCTGTTCGCCCACCCCTACGACCGAAACAGACTCTCTAACGTCACATACCGTTCCCCGGTATCGGGAAAGAGGGTGACCACTAATTGATCTGGGCTGATCTCCGAGGCGACTTGTGCCGCTACGAAAGCCGCTGCTCCCGATGAGATGCCGACAAAAAGCCCTTCCTCTTTCGCCAATCGTTTCATCATTTTGTAGGCGTCATCGTCGCTGACCGTCCTCACCTCGTCCAGAACCGCCCTGTTCAGCACCTCCGGGATGAAGCCAGCGCCGATGCCCTGAATCAAATGAATCCCTGGCTGTCCGCCCGAAAGGACAGCAGAACCTGCCGGTTCCACCCCAATGACCCGGATGGAAGGCTTTCGGGCTTTCAACACTTCCCCCACACCTGTTATCGTTCCCCCTGTGCCGATGGTGAAGACGACGACATCCACTTCACCGTCCGTTTGGCGCCAAATTTCCTCAGCCGTCGTTTGGCGATGGATACGAGGGTTCGCCGGGTTGCGAAACTGCTGAGGCATAAAGGCATTGGGTAAAGTTCGGATAAGTTCCTCCGCTTTTCTTATGGACCCTTCCATTCCTTCCAGTCCCGAGGTTAAGACCACTTGGGCACCTAAACTTTCCAGAATATGTCGCCGCTCGGTGGTCATCGTTTCGGGCATAACGATAATGCACGGATAGCCTTTTGCTGCACAAACCATTGCCAAACCGATGCCGGTGTTGCCACTGGTCGGTTCCACGATCACCGTTTTCCCCGGCTCAATAAGTCCTGCTTCCTCTGCTGCCTGAATCATAGACAGGGCAATGCGATCCTTGACGCTACCGCCTGGGTTAAACATCTCCAATTTGGCATACACCGTCGCGGCCCCTTTAGGGACCACCTTTCGCAATCGGATCAGCGGTGTGTCGCCGATCAGTTCATAGATGGAATCAGCAACTTTATAACTGGACTTAAGCCGAGGACAAAGGATTTTCTGGCGGCCCTCTCCCCTCATTCTCCGGTCTGTTGCTTTTGGTAACCGAAGGGCACCGATCCCCGTCCGTTTCATAGTTGCCTTCCATCCCATCTTTTGCTGTTTTTCTGACGGAAATACTTGAGAATCTTCTTTGCTCCCTATTATGGCGCTTTCCCGAAAAGACCTGTAAGGCGTCATCAGAGGCGGTATCGGCGCTGCAGTTGGGACCGCAGGACGATGGCGATGCCGTTCAAAAGAAGAAGAAGGATTAACAAGACAATGATGGCAGCGGCAGCATTTTGGGCGAATCCCGGCTGGGGTCTGCCGACCCAGTTATAAGCCTGAATCGGTAAGACGGTGAAGGAGTCCAAAGGCGATACGGGAAGGAAAGCCACATAAGTCAAGGCTCCGATGGTAATCAGAGGGGCTGCCTCTCCCATCGCCCGAGACAGGGCCAGGATGGAACCGGTGAGAATGCCCGGGAGAGCCAAGGGCAGAACGTGGTCGCGGACGGTTTCCCATCGGGTGGCCCCGAGAGCCAAGGCGGCTTCCCGTATGGACCGGGGCACGGCTCGGAGCGCCTCTCGCGACGCCACGACGATCACCGGCAAAATGACGATTGTGAGCGTGCAGGCGCCGGCTAAAACGCTTTCTCCCATCTGAAACCAGCGGACGAAGACCTGAAGCCCTAATAGTCCGTAAACGATGGCGGGCACCCCCGCTAAGTTGCTGATATTCAGTTCTACGAACCGAGAGAACCAGCCTGGTCGGGCAAATTCTTCCAAGTAAATGGCGGCGCCGACGCCAATGGGCATCGCCATCGCCGCCGTTAAGATCATCACATAAATGGTCCCCACCCAGGCGGCAAAAATGCCCGCATCCTCCGGTCTTCGGGATGGGTAACTGGTGAAGAATTTAATGTTGAGCCGGGGTAAACCGTCTACCATCACATCAGCCAAAATGGCGACAATAATGCTCAAAGTCACCAGCAATGCCAACCAACAGCCAGCCAGTAGAAGGCGCTCGGGCCAGGGACTAACGACCGTCACGGGCTTTGGTTTGACCATCGTGAGTTCCTTCATCTTGCTACAGACCTCTCAACAGCCGAAGTGCTCGTTCCCTCAAAATCACACCCGCCAGATGGAAAACCAAAGACGACAGGAAAAGGGACAAACCGACCGCGAAACTTGCTTTATACTCCAGCGATCCCCAAGGAATGTCGCCCAAGGAAACAAAGGCAATATAAGCGCTCATCGTCTGAACTTGGGAAAGCGGACTCAAAGTGAAGACGGGGACCTGCCCAGCGGCAATGGTCACCAACATTGTTTCCCCGACCGCTCGGGCGAGACCCAACAGACAGGCGCTAATGATTCCTGATCGGGCAGCGGGAAGGACCGCCCGGAACACTGTTTGCAATTTGGTTGCCCCCAGCGCATAAGAGGCGTCCCTGATTCTCTGGGGAACCGAAAGAATCACATCGTCGGACAGGCTGGTGATCGTCGGGAGGATCATAAACCCAAGAACAATCCCCGGAGAAAGGGCATTAAAGGCGGGCAGCGATGGGATGAACTTCTGCAGAAGAGGTGTGACGGTGAAAAGAGCAAAGTAACCATACATCACCGAGGGAATGCCCGCCAGCAACTCAATGGTCGGTTTTAAAAAGTTTCGCATCTGTGGGGTCGCGTATTCGGACAAGTAAATCGCCAACAGAAGACTGATCGGCAGCGCCACGATCAGGGCAATGGATGAAGTCAGAAAGGTGCCCGACGCTAAGGCAATAATGCCGAAGCGTTTGTCGTAAAAAGAGGGGGACCACTCTTTTTCTGTTAGGAACCGCCAAAGCGGAACTTCCTGAAAGAACCCATAGGACTCTAGTCCCAAAACCAGCAAAATGCTGAAAGTAATGCCAACGGAAACGACTGCTGACAAAGCCAGGAGGGTAACGACGATTCGTTCCCTCGTCCGTTTCGCAGCGGTAAGGCGCTGGTCTCTTCTCCTCAAGAAGACCGACCTTCCTCCGGTCTGTGCATTCTCACAAACGCTTTCCTTTGACTTTGCTTTCTTCCTGATTTTTTAATTGCTTGGTCACCCAATGATCATTGTCGTTCTCAAGAAGTTTGGCGCTGTTTAAGGCAGCGACGGTCGTTCTTAACACGGCTATAACATTACGGATAGTGATGCAATGATGGAAAGTCGGTCGGTTGTCAGCGCTATCAAGAAACTGCAATCGGCTCGGAAGCCCACTTTAGTCTTTCTCCATCGTTGCCGGAATGCTCCATCTGAGCGGATCGGATTCCTCTCCGGTTCCTTCAACCCTCCAACCATCGCTCATTTGCGGATGGGTCAGGTCGCTCAGGAAAGGCTGGGCTTGGACCAAATTGTTCTGATTCTTTCCATCCGCAACGTGGACAAGGGGTCCTTTGACTTCCCTTTAGAAACGCGATCGCTGATGATGATAGCGATCGCCCGCTCCCAACAAAACTGGGGAGCCGCTTTGTGCAGTCACGGTCTCTTCGTTGACAAGGCGATCGCCGCTCGGTCCGCCTTCCCAAGACCTGCTGAACTTTTCTTTATTGTCGGTCAGGATACCTTTCAGCGACTCTTTGAGGATCGGTTTTACCCACCAGGCAAAAAAGAGGACTTTTTAAAGAACTTTTTTCAGGAGGCGCAACTGATCGTTTTTCCCCGCCCCTCTCCTAACACTGCGGCGTTGAGCACCCTTCTGGACGGCGTCGGAACCGCTCCGTTTGGGGACAGGATTTTTATTTTGGAATTAGAACCCGCCTTTATGGGAATTTCCTCAACTCTGGTTCGCCACCGGCTGAAAGAGGGCTTGCCAGTAAACGAATTCGTTCCTGATCCTGTTATCCCTTTCTTGACGCCGGCAAAGGCTTGGCGGACCGTTCTTCCAAAATAATTCGGCTGGGGACCACGGTGACACCCTTTGAAGTGACGACAAAGCGGGCTTGATCCCTTTCGGGATCGTCCCCCACCCGAATGCCAGCGGGTAACCGCGTTCGCTCATCGGCGATCACGCGATAGAGAAAGGCTTTGGAACCGACGACCACATCGTTGAGAATGACACAACCCTTGACAGCGGCACCTTCTTCCACTTTGACACCAGGGGAAAGGACCGAATCCTCCACCAACGCACCGTTTTCTATGATGCAACCAGGAGAAAGAAAACTGTTTGTTACGGTCGCTCTGGTTTGAATCCAGGCGGGTGGCAAGTGCACAGCGCCTCCCCTTACGGGCCAATCCGTCCCGTGCAAAGGGAAAGTGGGATCCCCCCTTAGCAGATCCAGATGGGCTTCGTAATAACTGTCCAGCGTTCCGATGTCTTGCCAATAGTGGAACAAAAGCGGCAATTCCTTTTTTATATTGAAGGCAAACAATCTCTTTCCCTGCTGGACCAGTTTCGGAATGACATCTTTTCCAAAGTCGTGGCTGCTGTTGGAAGTCTTGGAGTCGGCAATAACAGCCCGGACCAATGTCTCGGTGTTAAACAGATAAATCCCCATAGAAACTAAAGAGAGATCAGGAAAGTTGGGGATCGGCTGGGGATTTTCCGGCTTTTCAGCAAAGCCCACGATCCGGTCCGATTCGTCTACCTGCAGAACCCCAAAACGACGGGCTTCTTCCCTGGGAACGGATGTGCAAGCGATGGTGACTTCCGCCCCCTTTACGATGTGATAGTTCAGAAACGCTCGGTAATCCATTCGGTAGACATGGTCTCCGGAGAGGACCAGGCAAAAAACAGGTTTTAGATCACTCAAAAGGTCAATGTTCTGAAAGACAGCATCGGCAGTGCCCCGATACCAGTCGCGAACGATCCGCTGTTGAGGGGAGATCGTTTCCAAAAACTCCCCCAGTTCCGGTCGGAAGAGACGAATCCAAACCATTCTCAGGTGCCTCTCTAAGGGTAAGGCTTTGGTCTGAGTCAACACAAAGATGCGCTTGGTGCCCGAGTTGAGGCAATTGGACAAAGTAAAGTCAATCATTCTATAGACCCCAGCAAAAGGAACGGCAGGCTTTGCTTTATCGCGGGTCAGTGGATGAAGCCTCTGACCTTCTCCTCCCGCCAAAATCAACGCAAGAATTTTGTTTTCCATTTTCCGTCTAAAGACTCCAAGAAGTTAGGCTTCTTTTTGACCCTGCCGGCTTTTTTCAAGAAGATCCTTTACCGTGTCCACGAGCACCTGTGGGTCGGGGTCTTTAGTAACAAAAGCGTCCGCCAGCCAAGTCACGAAGTTCTCCTGATAGCTGCTATAGGCGGTGTGGATGACCACGACAAGACCTGGGTGGAGTTCGTGGATGCGAGGGAGCAGTTCCAACCCACTGACGCGGGGCATATTCAGGTCTAAAACCACTAGGTCAAAGGTCTCTTTGCTCAGAATCTCCTCTGCTTCTTGGGCACCGCTAGCCCCAACACATTCGTATCCCGCTGCCTTCAGCTCCTCGCAGTAGACGAGCCTCTGAGCGTCCTCGTCCTCAACGACCAGGATCCGTTCCCCAGCCATTATCCACTCTCCCTCCCTTTAGGAGCCCTTTCATTAAAAACGATGGCGATCAAGAACGAAAGATCGGTAAGCGAATGAGAAAAGTCGTCCCCTTTCCCAATTCGCTCTCCACCGTCAACGATCCACCGTGCTCGTCCACGATGCTCTTACAGATGGCTAACCCGAGACCCGTTCCATTCTTTCGGGTCGTAAAAAACGGTTTAAAAACATCGTTTATTTGCTCGGGTGGAATTCCCTGCCCCGTGTCCGAGATGCTCACATAGACATTTTGATGATCGGACCAAAGGCGAACCGTCAGCCGTCCACCCTCGGGCATTGCTTCTACTGCGTTGTTCCATAAGTTAAAAAAGACCCGTTCTATCTGATGCCTGTCCGCCAAAACGAGGGCACCGTCCAGCGGCAACTCTGTGACCAATTCCACACCAGCAACCTGAGCGCCGGGTCGGTAAACTTCTGCCAATTCCTTGATGACTTCCGCTAAGTTCAGCGGTGCCAGGAAAGAGGCTTTTGGAACGGCAAAGTCCAGAAGATCCTTGAGGGCTCTCTCCAGCCGCGTCACCTCGTCCACGATTAATCCGATATTCCGTTGAACCATGTTCAGATCCGACACCCTTCTTTGAACCTGCCGGGCAAGGCTGGAGATCGACACCAACGGGTTTCTCAAATCGTGAGCGATCCGGGTCGCCATATCGCCGATGGCAGCCAGTCGGCTGGCGAGGTCCAGTTTCTGTTTCATCTCCTGCTCTCTGGCTAACGAGTCCTTCAGATCGCGGATCAACTGAGCGTTGCGGATGGCAACGCTGGCAGAAGCGGTGAAGACTCTCAGGAGGTTGAGACTCTCGTCGGTAATGGGATGACCGCTAAACGGATTGTCCGCCAAAATGATCCCGATCGGCTCTTCCTGAACCACTAAGGGCACGCATACAGCCTCGTGCTCTGTGAGCACACCCCTAAGGCTTTCTGGAATTTTCTCATTGCTAATGGGATTGGTAATGCGAATGAGTTGTCGTCTCGTCAAGGATTCCACAAGGAGATTATCGTCCTCAAGGGCAATTTTGATCGGACGGACTCTTTGCATAATCGGGGTGTTATAAATGCGGTCCATGTCCACGCTGGCAGAAAGAAAGTCGGTCAAGGTCTTCCGCTCGGCTGCCAGAGAAGCCCAAGTCGCATAGGCTTCTTCTGCTGTAAGGGGTCCGACTGCCAGGGCCGGCTTGAGCACGTTTTCCGCTCGGTCGTAGAGGAAGAGAAAAGCCCTGTTAAAACCCAGCCCCGGACCTGCCGTTGCCGCAGTCAGGATGGCATAGAGGAGGCGATCAATGTCCGTCGTCCCCTCCATTGCCTGCCCGATTTCCATCACATTCTGGAGTTGGTAGATCCGTCGGACTCGGAGAGAAGCGTCCCGAACGTAGAGCATTACCCTTTTCCTGGTCGCACCCCGAACGGGAATGACCCTCAAATCCATCCAAATGTCCCGGAACGGAATTTCGGGAAGAAAAAACTCTCGGTTTTCCGTCAATGCCGCCGAGACGACCTGATCTAAGGTCAGATTAAAAGTTTTCTCTAAGGAGGTTTGAAAATCTTGGGGAATCACCTCTTGCCAGGAGACGCCGAGGACAAATTCCCGTGCCCTCTGGCAAATTCTCCAACAGAACGCGTCATTGACAGCGACGACCCGAAACTTCTCGTCCAAGAGGGCGACTGCATCGGGAAGACTTTCCACAATCTGCTGGTTCAACTCTCGGAACATCTGAACGCGCTCGTAATGACGAATCGCTTCTATCGCCAGAGCCATCTGATCGGCAATCGTTTTCGCCAGGTTCAAATCTTCTTCGTCAAAGGCGTCCTTCCTTTCGGAATGCAGATCAACAACGCCAACGACCTCACCCTGAACTTTAATGGGAACGACCATTTCCGATAAGGTAGCTTTCTCCTCTTCGCCTGCTTGTAGGTAGCGGGGATCCTGAGTGACGTCGTTCACAACAACGGGCTGCCCCGTCCGAGCGGCAAAGCCGACCAGCCCTTCCGAAAGCGCTTGTCGGTAGCCCTCTTCCATCAAACGCTGATATGCCCCCGAGTGGGCTCGTAGGACCAATTCGCCTTTCTCCTTATCCACGGAGAAAAGAGCAACGTCGTAAATTTCCAAATGCTCCCTCAACGCTTCCGCAGCGACATCGTAAACCGCTTGTTCGTTGAACGCCGTTAACGCCCTTGCGGCGATTTGAGCGATGAGAGCCGTTTGACGCGCTCGATAGCGCTCCCGCTCCAACGCCGTCTTCAGTTCGGCAGTTGCCTCTGTCATCTGATGCATCAGTCTTTCCTGAATTTGTCGGATGAGGCTGCTTCCCCGAAAGGTCCACAATCCCATGGGATGACCGTCTAAGAGCAGTTGCAGACCGGTCGCCTGAACAGGAAAGCGCGACCCGTCCTTGTGTTGCAACCACAGTTCCTCCAAATGGACAAACCCCGTTGCTTTCAACTCACTTAGGGAGTTTTGGAAAGCGTCCCGCCACTCTTCAGCGATTAAAGGAACGGCTGATCGTCCGATCAATTCCTCAGCCGCATAACCCGTCAACTTTCTGATCGCCTCGTTGGTTTCCACCACCGTCATTCGCTTGTTTAGTTCCATCAGCAGGCAAGGATCAGGGGATTGGCGGAATAGGGCTTCATAGCGGCGACGGGCTGATTCGGCTGCCACCTCCGCCCGTTCGGCTAACCGCAAGAGGCCTTCCTTCCACGTTTCCTCCACCCGTCGGCGAGCTTCTTCCTCGTCGCTAAGCCGTTCCTTTAAAACGGTCACAACATAATCCCTCAGGCTGAGGAAGAGGTCCGTTTTTTCTTTAAGGGTCAGATTCATTTGATCGGCAAGAAACCGCCAGATGCGCAGGGCGGAAAAGGCGTTCTCTCGCCAATCCGACTGGGAAAGGATCGTCACCAAATCGGCAAAAACTTGCACCCCCACGGATAAGAATGGCTCCAAACGCTCCCTCGGCCACCCTCGTGACTCCATCTGCAAGAGCCACTGCTCGACAAGAGAGCCAATGTCTTGCTCAAAAAGGGTTCTTTCCGACATCCTCATCACCGCATCGCACTGGCAACTTCAGCCCGAATGAGCGAGGACAGCTCTTCCGCCGCTCTTTCAGGATCTACGTGATGAATGTAAAAACCTGATCCCAATTCAAAACCGGCGATTCGGGTGGTCCGGGGCAACAGGAGCCAGTGCCAGTGATAATCATAAGGCAAAGTTCCCCAATAGTCCGGCCGACCCGGTCGGGGAACCGGATTGGGGGCAGTGAAGAGAACCAAGTTGTAGGGGGGATCGTTCAGCAACTTCTTCAATCCCTTCAAAATCAAATTAAAAGTAACCGCCAAGTCCTCAATCACCGACTCATCCGCTTCAGCGAAGTCGTGACTGTGCTCACTGGGCAGGATTTGAAGTTCGTAGGGAAAGCGGGGGGCGAAGGACGATAAGACCAAAGTCTTCTCGCCCTCATAAACGATTCTCTTGCCCACTTCCCTTTCTTGATAAATCAGGTCACAAAAGAGACACCTTTCCCGCTCCAAGTAGTAATGGCGACACGCCTTTAACTCTTCCTTAGGCGTCAGCGGAACGACCGGCAAAGCGATTAACTGAGAGTGAGGATGAGAGAGAGAAGCACCTGCCTCATGCTTATAGTTTCGGAAGATGACGATATAACGGAGAATCGGGTCCTGGCGTAAGGCTCTTAACCGGGCTTGAAAGGTTTGAAAAACGAGTTTCAGATGATGCGCTGACATACTGTCCCACTGCAGGTCGTGATCCGGTGTCTCTATGATGACCTCGTGGACTCCATAGGCTCTCATAGAGTCCAACAAGCCCAGACCCTTTCGGTCCAGAGACCCGCCACGGTAAACGGCGGGATACTTGTTGGGCACCACCCGCACTTGCCATCCCGGCTCATTGGGCGGCGATCCGTCGGGACGAATGGCATACACCTCTGCCGGTGTGTTGGATTCATTACCCGGACATAACACGCAACTTTTGGGGGTCACCGATACGACCGTTCCATCAGACCGATAGTCCGTTGGTCTCTTCTCCCTGGGCTCGGCTATGATGACCCAGCGGGGAACCACCGGATCTTTCCTAATTTCACCCATTATGATGACGACCTCCTCACATACATACATTATCACGCCTTTGCTGTGCGAAGGTTTTATTTTTAACGCTTTGTTAAAATGAAAAAAGTAATGTCATTTCCAAAGGGACGGATTCATTTATGGGGACCGTTAAAGAATTGCGGATCGCAACATCCGATAAAAATCAGTTGATTGATGTCACAGACATTATTCAGGAACTGATTGAAGCCAACGGCATCAGGGAGGGGCTGGTGTGCCTGTATGTGCCTCACAGTGGTGCTGCCATCAGTATCCACCGATCCGTCCAACCCGAACAAGGGCCTGACCTCACCATCCTTCTGGAACCTTTAGCGGGAGGAAGTGCCTCCTCTTTTGCTAAGGCAGCGATTGTGGCACCAACAGAGATTCTCATTGTCCATAATGGGCGGCTGGCGATGGATCGTGATCAAAGGGTCTTCTTTTACGAGTTTGACGGTCCCGCTGAACGGCGCCTATTGGTCTATCTCGCTCCCTGAGCCCCTCATCAACCTCTGTCTCCCTGATCCTCCAAGGGCACCCGCTCCAGCCCCTTTTCCGCCATCTCAATAGCGGCGACTAGGGCGCGGGCTTTGTTGACCGTCTCGTAATACTCCCGAGCCGGGTCGCTATCGGCAACGATCCCCGCCCCCGCCTGGATGTAAGCCCTATCCTTGACAAGAACGATCGTCCGGATCGTGATCGCCATATCCATCTCCCCGTTAAAACTGAAGTATCCGACGGAACCAGCATAAGGACCTCTTTTGACCGGCTCCAGCTCTTCAATGATTTCCATTGCCCGGATCTTGGGCGCTCCGGTCACTGTTCCCGCTGGGAACGTCGCCCGTAAAAGATCAAAGGGAGTAAACCGGGATCGGTCCAAAATCCCTTCCACCGTTGAGTAGATATGCATTACGTGACTGTATCGCTCCACCGCCATTAGTTCGGTTACCTTAACCGATCCTGTTTTACAAACCCGCCCCAGATCGTTCCTACCTAAGTCGACCAGCATAATGTGCTCCGCCCTCTCCTTTGGGTCGGACAGAAGTTCTTTCTCCAGAGCCTTGTCCTCTTCACTGGTCTGTCCTCTGGGTCGGGTGTCGGCTAAGGGTCGGGTGACCGCCACACCCTTTGAATAACTGACCAAAATCTCGGGCGAGCTGCCAATCAATTTCAAATCACCGAAGTCCAGGTAGAACATATAGGGCGATGGATTGATGGTCCGAAGGGCACGGTAGATGTGAATCGGATCCACCTGCACCTCTTTTTCAAATCGTTGGGAAAGGACCGTCTGAATCACATCGCCGGCGAAAATATACTCTTTTGCTCTGCGAACCATTTTTTCAAAAGCACTTCGGTCCATATTGCTCTTGAGACTTGCTGACGGACCGGTCCTTAGCACGGGGGAGGCGATGAGGGTTTCCGTCCTCAGTGGCTTTTTCAGACGCTCAACTAACTCTTCTACCCGCTCCGCCGCCCGATGGTAAGCCGCCGAAGGGTCCCCCTCAATCCGTTGGTTGATCAAGACCTGAATCTGGCGTTTTAAATGATCAAAAACGATCAACGACTCAGCCATTAGAAAGTAGATGTCGGGCAGCTGGAGGTCATCCTCTGTCCAGTCAGGGAGCCTTTCAAAGTAACGGACGACATCATAACCGACATAGCCGACCAGACCGCCACACAGGCGGGGCAATTCCGGATTAGAAACATATCGGTTTCTGTCCATCAGAAGTTGAAGGTAGTGGAGGGGGTCGCGATTTGGATCTATGCGAACCGTTTGGACCCCTTCCTTCGTCTCTATGAAAAGATGGTCACCTTTGCCCCGCACCACGAGGCTGGGATCGGCTCCCAAAAAGGAATAGCGGGCAATCCGCTCCCCCCCTTCCACGCTTTCCAACAGGAAAGAGGGCGATCGGAGACCCATCTTCAGAAAGGCAGAGACAGGAGTCTCCAAGTCAGCCAGAATCGTCGCCCCAACAGTGATCAAGTCTCCTTTTAAAGCCCCTTCCTGAAAGCGTTGGTAACTTGGGAAGATCACGATGACGAAAGCCTCCTTCACCCCTGGCGACAGAAACACTCATCTCAACCTAAAATTCTGTCTTACCAGGTGGCAACAAATGGAAAGGTCAAAAAATGTCAAAGCCATTATTTTTGACTTTGACGGTGTTCTGGTGATCAGCGAGTTCCTCCACTACAAAGCCTTTGCCAAAGCATTACAGGAGATGGGCGGGCAAATGGACTGGTCCGACTATGCCGCCAATTTTATTGGCGTTCCCGACAAAGTCACTGCCCAGGAAAGCCTGAAAAGAAGCGGTCTGGACCATAGCCCAGCAGCCGTAGATACCCTTTTGAGAAGGAAAACCCAAATCTTTGACGAAGAACTTCCTCACGGGATCATCGTTGCCGAAGGCTTAACAGAGGTCATTAGAGAACTGCACAAGACCTATTATCTGGCGATCGCTTCTGGTGCCTTCCGCCACCAGATTATCCCCATCTTGCAATATCATCAAATCCAAAATGCCTTCGTTACCGTCGTCGGTCAAGATGATGTGACAAAAGGCAAGCCAGACCCCGAACCCTATCTGCTAGCCTGGCGCCGGATCCGAGAGGCTACAAACACCGACATTCAACAGGGACAGTGCCTGGTCGTGGAAGATGCTCTTCCTGGGATAGAAGCCGCCCGTCGTGCGGGGATGCCGTCGGTTGCGATTGCTACTTATTTTCCTCCATCGGCTTTTCCGGACGGGCAAATCGTCTTGAGCCAGTTAAAGGACTTGCTTAAGGAGGAGACTTGGAGGCTCATTGACAAAACCTTTTTTGGGAAGTAAGTGCCAGATGAAGCCAATGGAGGTAAAGTCGCCAGGAAATGCCACCATCGGGCAGGCTCTGCAGCGGGTGAGAGAAAGGATCACGGCGGCTGCCCTTCGTGCCGGAAGGAAACCCGAGGAGATTCTTCTCATTGGGGCAACCAAATCGGTGCCGGTAGAAGTCATCAAAGTAGCCATCCAGTGCGGGTTGACCGATATTGGCGAGAATTACGCTCAAGAAGCGTGGGCAAAATTTCAGCAAATCGGTCATCAGGTGCGCTGGCACTTTATCGGTGCCCTTCAGACCAATAAAGCCAAAGTGGTGGCTCGTTTCTGCCAAACGATTCATTCTTTGGATCGGTTGACTTTAGCCGAAGAACTAAGCCGACGAGCCGAGCAGAACCAAAGGGTGCTGGAGTGTCTAATAGAGGTGAATTTGGGGGGAGAGGCAACGAAGAGTGGAGTTGACAGGATGGGGGTGCTTTCCCTCGCCGAGAAGGTAGCCAAGTTGCCATCGCTACGGCTTGTTGGGTTGATGACCATCCCACCCTACCATCCGGATGCCGAAATGTCCCGGCTTTTTTACCGAGAACTCAGGAAACTGAGGGACAGGATTCAAGATCAATTGGGGCTGGCTCTTCCTCACCTTTCAATGGGAATGAGCCAAGACTTTGAGGTCGCCATAGAGGAAGGGGCAACGATGGTTCGGATCGGAACGGCTCTTTTTGGACCCCGCCCTGTCCTTGTTAAAGAGGTGCCAAGGCGATGAAGTGGTTGACCGGTCTGTTCGGCTACGGGACAGTGAC
Source organism: Candidatus Caldisaccharidevorator malaysiensis (assembly GCA_025057575.1). Taxonomy (GTDB): domain Bacteria; phylum Armatimonadota; class Fervidibacteria; order Fervidibacterales; family Fervidibacteraceae; genus Caldisaccharidevorator; species Caldisaccharidevorator malaysiensis. The sequence goes on along the minus strand of JANXBO010000019.1, from coordinate 21,362 downwards.
AACAGACCAAGAGGAAGGAGTTCCCTTGCCGCCGAGAGAAAAAGGGGTTTTCCTTAAGTGGCGGGTCGCCAAAGAGAAACGAGCGACCGTTGTCGTCGTTGTCCCCAGACGGTTGGACGATGCTGCTCGGGGCGCTGAGTCCTTGATCGCCGGATCCGCTGTCGTTTTGAACCTCCAGCACATTGATGGCAGTAAGGGGCAAAGGATTTTGGATGTGATGGCGGGCGTCGCGTTCGCTTGCAGGGGCAGCATTTACGAAATTGGTAAGAGGCTTTTTCTTTTCCTCCCCTACGATATGGCCGGTCCTGGTGACGAAACGGCTGTGAGAGCCATCACCCGCCTTTTCGCCGGTCTGGGGGATGTTGCCGAAGGATCCCACGAGGTTCCCGTCAAAGTCTAAAAAAAGATGATGGTCACGATCCGCCGAGGTGTCCAAGGTGCCGCTCACGCCTGTTGAAATTCTTCGGCGGCGCTTCCGAAGGACTCTCTTTGGTTATTCTGTCAAAGAGATTCATCGGTTCATCAAAGAGGTCAGCGAGGCTCTGGCTTATCTTCTTGACGAAAATAATCGCCTTCAAGAAGAGGTAGAACGCTTGCGCCTGCAGTTGCAAGATTACCAGAACCTTGAGCAGCACATCAGAGACGCTCTGGTCTTGGCGGAAAAGGCAGCCGACGATGCTAAAAAACTGGCACAAAAAGAGGCGGAGTTAATCGTCAGTCAGGCACGAATGGAAGCCCAGCGCCTGAAGCAGCAAGCAATGGAGACAGAGCAGCTGAAAGCCCGGTTGGAAGCAGAAGTCCGTGCCTTGATCCACTCGTATCTGGCGTTGCTGGACCGACGGTCGGCTGGTGATCCCGACTCTTGACGATGGTGAATTTTTGTGGCAGAAAATAGGGAGTGAAGGCGTTAATCTTGGGGCAAGGAGGTGAGACCGGAAATGTTGACCAGGTTGTTGAGGGAGGAAGACGGGCAGACCCTCGTGGAGTATGGTCTTCTGGCGGCGCTGGTCGCCCTGGTGGTGATCGCCGCATTGACGATCCTGGGACGCAGAGTCTCCAACACTTTCAACACTGTCAACAACACCCTGCCTTAGCCGAAATGTTTCGTCATCGGGATGGATGCCAGAGGGCGTGGGGAGCAGGCAAGTCTCGTCTGCTCCCTCGTCTAAAATATAAATTTGGTTAAAATTATAGAGCGAGCAGAGAAGGGGGGTTGGCACAAGTGACCATCAGAAGGCTGCTTTGGGAAGAGGACGGACAAACCCTGGTAGAGTATGGGCTTCTCGTCGCCTTGATTGCGCTTGTCGTCATCGCTGCCCTGACCATCCTCGGAAGGAGAATTGCGAACACCTTTAACACCGTGAACAACACTCTGCCAACTTAGCCGCGGCTGGGTGACAGGCTCCCTATGCCCCAAGGGCTTAGGTCGGAGACGACACTGAACTGCCGGACATTAACGGGCTAAGAATCTTGACACAACAAGCAAGATGTGGTAAACTGTTATTGCAAGGGAAGTAGACTGCAGGAAAGGAGGTGAATGGAGCATGTTGACCAGGTTGCTGAGGGAGGAAGACGGGCAGACCCTCGTGGAGTATGGTCTTCTGGTGGCGCTGGTCGCCCTGGTGGTGATCGCCGCCTTGACCATTCTCGGACGCCGCGTTGCCAACACCTTCAACAGGGTTAACAACACCCTGCCGTAGGAACGCCTTTTTGTTGCCAGTGTGGCAGCGGAAGACCATGGGGAGCGGGTCCATAGGGACCCGCTCTTTTTTTAGTTGACTTAAAGACTAATAGAAGAACCCGGAAGGGGGCAGCAAAGAAAGCAAACCAGAGGGGGTCAGAGCGTTCTATCCAGCAATCGCTTCAAAGGTGTCATCCTCTTAATTCCAGCAAATGGGAACTGCAGAGCGCTAAAGCCAGCCACCTGGATCACAGAAAATCACGGGCAACCCTCCGACTGTGGATGTCCAAGGCTTCAAAGTCAGGAATTTCATATCTCTGACTATCGGCGCTCCTAAGGAATATCCTCGGGTATCGGGACGTATGGATGTGATCCGAACCGGGGATAACAATGTCGTGGATGCCTTCGTTGGTCTCCACCTGCCACCGACTATGACCCGATTGACTGAGCCGCTCCACTTTCAAAACCCGCTTGATAACGAGGGTCTTATAACGGGCTTCCAGTTCCCGACGGAGAATCTCTTGAGACTTTGAGTCCAATTCGCCGAAGTCTTTGATGACCCCAACTTCCGCACCATCGGAATCGTAAACGACCAAGTAGCGCCACGGATCGCTAATGGGGAGGGCGCGGAGGACCTTTTGAATGGCTATCGCCCGGTCACCCCAGATGAGAACGATTTGCTGGTCCGGCAGTTGAACGAATCGGATCTGGTCGGGTGGCAGGACCCGAACTTCTATATCCGGCTCTTCTGCGAGGGGTTCTCGCAATCGGATCACCTCGCTTCCGAAAGAACGGACAGACTCTCGCTCATCCGGGTCTGGATCTCCACGAGCCGCCGATAAGTTCCGTTCGCTGCCATCAGTTCCTCGTGGGTCCCTTCCTCAACGATTTGACCGCTTTCCAGAACGATCAACTTATCGGCTTTTCGGAGAGTGGAGAGTCGGTGAGCGATCGCAATTGTCGTCCTGCCTTTCAAAAGTCGGTCCAGCGCTTGTTGGATGGCGTATTCGCTCTCGCTATCCACTGACGAGGTTGCTTCGTCAAGGATGAGAATCTTGGGATCCTTCAACAGCGCCCGACCGATAGAAATTCTTTGCCGCTGTCCGCCAGACAATCGGATCCCTCGTTCCCCGACATAGGTATCGTAACCGTCAGGCAGATCCATTATGAACTGATGGGCATTGGCAGCCTTCGCCGCCCTCATTACCTGGATCATATCCGCATCGGGCTTTCCGTAGGTGAGGTTCTCTTTGATGGTTGCATGGAACAAATAAGGGTCTTGAAGCACCATCCCAATGTGAGAACGGAGGGTAGCCAAGTCCCATTTTCTCAAATCCAGCCGATCCAACTCTATGATTCCGTCGGTGACATCGTAAAAGCGGGGGATCAAGGCAGCCAGCGTGCTCTTTCCGGCACCGCTGTGCCCAACGATGCCCAGCATTTCGCCCGGTCGGATTTCCAGATTGATGCCCTTAAGGACGGGTTCTTTAGAGTCCTGGTAGGCGAACTTGACATTGCGGAAAATCAGATGCCCCCGAACTTTGTTCGGCTTGACTGCATCTGGACTGTTGGCGACGTCGGGGACGGTGTCCAAAATCTCAAACACTCGCTCTGCCGACGCTTTCGTGCTCTGAACGATGTCGTTGAAATGAGCGAGGTTGTGAACCGGTCCGTAGAAGCGTTGCAGATAGAGGGTGATCATCGTCAGAACGCCGAGGCTCAATGTTCCTTCCATCACCTGGCGTCCCCCGATAAGCCAGATGGCGACCAAACTGATGCTGCCCAGAAGACCCATCCCCGGAAAGAAAGCGGACCATAAAAACACGTGGCGCATATTGGTGTCAAAGATTCTCTTGTTCTTCTTCCAAAAGCGATCTACTTCCTGACCTTCCTGGTTGAAAACCTTGACGACCCGAACGCCCGCCAGCGTGTCGGAAAGAAAGGAGGAAAGGTCTCCCCAAGCGTAGCGAAGGCGCCGGTAGATGGGCAATACGAGGTCTTTGTATTTAATGGACATCAGGAACATTATCGGTGCCGGAGCCAAACCGATCAGGGCTAACGGCACATCTGTCCGGAACAAGAAATAGCCAATGACCCCTACCGTCAGTAGGTCCACGATCAGTTGCTGGACACTGTGGACGATAAAACTTTCCATGGTTCCCACATCACCAGTGATGCGGGACATCAACTGACCGGTCCGATGGCTGTCATAGAAACTTAAGGAAAGCCTCTGGAGGTGGGCGTAAAGGTCCATCCTCATCCGAGCGAGGATCTTCTGACCCAGCCAGGACATTAGGTAGGTTCTCAGAACCGAAAGAAGGGTGCTCAGCAAGTAAATGGCCAAGAGAGCCATTGACAATTTAACGAGCAGGTCAACGGATTTTTTGGGGATGGCTTCGTCTAGGACCTTTTGCATCAGCGTCGGGGGCAGAAGGCTGATGTAGGTCATTGCGAGGGTCAAAATCATACTCGTTATGGCCCAGTGCCATTCAGGGCGCAGGTAGGAGAATAACCTGCGCCACATACTTGGGCCGCTACTACTGTCCAACTTTCATCACCTCTTCACCATCTTCGGCTTTGTCCTTGCTATCAGACAAGGTGGAGCGTAGGAAGTTTCGCCCCTCCTCAGGAAGCGTTATTATAGCCTTCATAGCAAGGTCTCGCCCATTTTTAGGAGCCTTTGACGATAGATTTCCGAACAGAAAGGGATGAAATGCTGTGGCAGGAAATGATGTCCTGCGAACGCAAGCAGCAACAGGGTTGCGAGTCGTTGCCAAGAGAATCCTCAATTGTCCCTTAGCCCACCTGGAAGGCTTCATCATCGGTGGGCACCTTTTGGATCCTCCCGACCAATGGGGACGGACCAACCTGACGGTGAGAGCGATGAGAAAGGGCACTCAGCGACGAACGGCCGAAGAGATTGATGAAGCCCTTGAGAGTCGGGGCGCTTATCTTGCCCTGTCTGCGACTTCAGAGGGCATTTCCTTACGCTTGACCTGTTTGCCGGACGATTTGCAGGATTGCCTGAACATCCTTGCGGAAATCGTGACGGAACCGGCTTTTAAAGAAACGGAGGTGGCGAAAGAACGGAACCGGCTTCTCAGTTCCCTGCGACAAGACCTGACCCGTCCAGAAGAAGTCTCGTTCCGCCTCTTCGCCCAATTAGCATACTCAGAAGAGCATCCCTTTCATAGACCTGCCTCGGGTCATCCCGACACCGTTGAACCCCTGACTCCAGAGGCTTGTTGGCGGTGTCATCAAGAAACAGTTCTTCCAAGTCGAGCCATCTTTGCTGTGGTCGCTGATCAAGACCCTTCGGCGTTAGCGGAGTTAACTCTCCGCTCGTTTGAATCCTGGACAACACCCTCTTCTGAGTTGACTGCCGTGCCTGAGGCTCCAGTGCCGAGCGAGCCGCGCCGAGAGCGTCAAGTTTTGCCGGACCGGACTCAATGCTGGGTCACGATGGGGCATCCGTCCGTTCGGCGCACCGATCCTCTTTTTTATCCCGCTCATCTGTTGACAACCATTTTGGGCGCCGGATGGGGACGATTGTTTACGGAGATTCGCGATAATCAGGGTTTGGCTTATGCGGTCGGTGCGAGTTTGCAGTCCGGATTAGGACCGGGTCCCTTTTTCGTTCGGATGGGCATTAATCCGCACGACATTGACAGAGCCATTGATGGGGTTCTTCAGGAACTCAACAAGATCGTTAAAGAACCTCCTGATTTCTCAGAGATTGAAGATGCGAAGAACTACGTTGTCGGGCGTTTGCGGGTCAGTATGGAGACCTCGGCGGGCATCGCCGGCGTCTTGTTGTCCTGCGAACTTTTCGGTCTGGGCTTGGACTACCCCGACAAAATTCGCGCTCACTACGAGCCTATCGGGAGAGATGACCTGGCAGAGGCAGCCTCTCGGCTGATTTTCCCTGATCGGTTGGCGATTGCCATCGCTGGTCCTTAGAAGAATTTCAACACCCTGCAAAATGATCCAGCACCGTTACCTTGTTACCTTCCCATATTTGCTTTGTCTGGGGCACTCTCTACCGGCTTCTGATCCCAAAGAAACTTGTAGACGACCATCGTATCGTCACCGCAGATGACGTTGTTAGCAAGGCGAATCTTCAGCAAGGGCTGAAGCAAGGAGGTTTGGCTGGTCAGCCACGGATACCATCGGGGGAAGACAACCAGATAATCGGGTTTCACGGACCGAAAATGATCAAGAAGTCCCTGCTCCCAAGCGCCGATGACGCCGGTCCCGATCTTGTCTTTGGGATAGGCGATGGGCGTGATTTCGGGGGAGACCAAACCCATCGTGTCCAGGATTCGCCGCTGGGAGAAGAAAGCGATCGCGCCGACATCATTGGTGGCAATCAAAGCGTTAGCAGGAGTGTTTTCTTTTAGCCAAAGACCAATCCTAACTTGCATTGTCGTGGTATTCTGAACCATCCAGCCGTGAACGTTTGCCGCCCAGAGGCAGCCGACCATTCCCCCTAAACCGACAAACCACCAAGGCAGGTGCGGTCTTCGGGTCAAACCAAGACCAGCAAACCAAGTCGGCGCCAAAAAGGTGGGCAGATAGTAACGGGTAAAGTAAAGGCTCATTGCCACCCAGCGATGGACCACTGCCCGAACAAGGTAAAACAGTAGGGGCACAAAAGACAATCGCAAATCTTTCCACCGTTTCTCTTTCCACAGCACCCAGAGACCGACGACAGAGAGGTAAGCGGTGACTGGATTGTTGACCAGAACCCATAAGGGAAGGGCGAGCACATTGACAAAGAGAGTGTCCGCAAGGGAGGTAACTCTAAAAGCGGCGATGGCTTTCGCTGAAAAGGTGGCAGGAAAAGGGGATCCGGTTAAAGAATAGTTGAAAAGCAGCCACGGCAAGACCAACAGAAAGGCAACGACCATTTGGAGCCCCGCAAGGAACCAATCCCTTATTTGACGCTGAAAAAGGACTTTGTCCAAAAAAACGATGCCATAGAAGGCAAGCGACTCCATTCTTGTTAAACAAGCGATCCCCCAAAGGCAACCCCCGTAGATGCTCCCCGTCAGGTCCTTGTCTTTTCCCGCCCAATGCCACCATAGCCCCAAAGACACGAGGAAAGCGAAGAGCACCGATTCCAACCCCGTCATTGCGTTGGCGACCAAGAGAGGCGAATTCGCCATCGCCCATTGAAGGATTCGCCCTGATCGTTCGTCCCCCGTTAAGCGCCCAAACAGTCCCGCGCAGTAGATACAACCGAAGCCAGCCAGAATAGCCCAAAGCCTCATACTGATGACGAAATCACCGGTAACCAGATAGCCCAGAGCCGACAGCAACACCCAGGTAGCGGAACTAAATCCAGGGACGGGCTCGCCAGGGTTGTAACTGAGACCATTGCCCGTTACCAGATTCCTGGCAAACTGAGCGTGAATCCAGGCATCGTCCGCAGGGAAACTGATTTGACCAGCGAACCACCACTCAGCGGCAAAGAAAACCAGGCACCAGAACAAAAAGTTGAGATAGGCAAGCCCGTTAGCGTCCCGCCAACGCTTCCACAATGCGGACCACCTCATCCAAACGCCCGGCCGTAAAATCGGCAAGAAAGCCTTCCGGCAACCTTTCCGCACCCCTGTTGAGCCAGCAGGTCCTCATCCCCACCTTTCTCGCTGGACCCAGATCGTAGCGGTAGCCGAACGCGACGTGGAGGATCTGATCCGCTGGTGTGTCCAGCCGCTGGATAGCAAACCGAAAGATCTCTTCATTAGGCTTGTAACAACCTGCATCTTCAGCAGTGATGAGGTCATCAAAAGTAACGTCCATCTGCAGAACGCTTTGGTGAAGCAAGTCCCTGTCAATGTTACTGATGATGGCGATCGGCACGATGCCCCGAATTTTCATCAAAGAAGGCTTAACATCGTCAAAAGCCGACCAACTTTTTAAAGATTCCACAAAAGCCAACCCATCCTCATCGTTATAAGGCAATCCAAGGAGGCAAAAGGTTTTTTGAAGGCTTATCGGCAAAATTTGCCGGTAGGGGCGATACGGTCCCTGAATCAGTTCAAACTGAATTTCTTCCCATAGATCCCTTGCTTTGTCAACATTAACCCCTTCAACGCCTTTTTTGATGAAAAGATTGCTGAGGAACTGCCGAACTGCAGCGTTCCAGTCTATCAGGGTCCCATAGCAGTCAAAGGTCACCCAATGGATTTCCCGACCTTTCACTGAAAGGCACCGGAACCGGCAAATCGCAGTTCCCGCAGAACCCTTTCGGGAACATTAAATTTTTTCTTGAGATAGTCTCGGGTCAACAGGTTTCCGTGGGCTAAAACGATCCATTTGCCTTCAATTTTCTTCAAAATCAGGCGCAAGGTTTCACCCGCTTCCACAACTACTCCCGCATATCCATCGGCAATGCGAATTTGAAGGAAATTGAGCCCGAAATAATAACGCTTCGCCAAATACTCTCGGCACGCCTCCCGAATAGCGGCATCTTCAGCCCCTTGACTGGAGTATTGCCACACAGCAGCACCGCCGACAATGACAATGAGGGCTAAAACGATCAAGGACCGAAACCTCATTGCTAAAGGTCCTCTCCCTTCGTTGCCATTTGATGTTCTCGCTCCTTGACCATCCGCACAATAATCTCCGCTGCCTCCTCCGCTGTTAGGTTGGTCGTGTCCAATTCTACCGCATCGTCTGCTTTGCGGAGGGGCGACACGGACCGGTCTTGGTCTCTTTGGTCCCTTTCCGCCGTTTGAGCCACCACTTGTTCAAAAGAAATCTCCTCGCCCCTCTGGCGCAGTTCCAGCCATCGTCTTCGGGCTCTCTCCTCAAGAGAAGCGGTCAAGAAAATTTTGACTTCCGCATCGGGAGCGATGACGGTCTGAGCGTCCCTCCCCTCCACGACCACCCCACCTGGCTCCACCAACATTTTTTGGCGTTTCACCAGCGCGTCCCGAACGCCCTGATACTGACTGATCCAAGATGCCCGCTCGGCTACCTGGGCTGATCGGATCGGTTCGGTAACCTCCTCTCCATCCAAAAAGACCGCCGGCGGTAAGGAGGGACGGGGCACCATCTGAATGTGCGCCTCTTGTGCCAATCGGGTGAGAGCCGGCTCGTCGTCGCAGTTTATGGATTCCCGCAAGGACTTCAAAGCGACTGCCCGATACATTGCACCGGTATCCAAGTAGAAGAAGCCCAGTTTTTCAGCGACAAGGCGGGCGACCGTGCTTTTGCCCGATCCCGCCGGTCCGTCCAAAGCCACTATGGGTTTCTTCCGAGCCAAGACATCATTCCACCCTTACCTGGGCACCCAGTTCGGAGAGGATGTTGGGGAACTCGGGAAAGGAGACGGTGACGCATTCGGCATTTTCTACCACCGTCGTTCCGTCCGCCAGAAGACCGGCAATAGCAAGGGACATCGCCACCCGATGGTCACCCCAACTGAACACCTGTGCGCCTCTTAGCCGGCAGGGTCCCACAATCCGCCAACCGTCGGGTCGCTCTTCAATAGCGGCGCCCATTTTGGATAGTTCCGATACCATCGCCCGAATCCGGTCCGACTCCTTCACCCGCAATTCCTCCGCTCCGGACAGAACCGTGACCCCTTCGGAGACGCTGGCAAGGACCGCCAGAATCGGCAACTCATCAATCACCAGAGGCACCTGACTGATCATAGGCGAATAGGCGGTCAATGCCGAGCCTGTTACAGTCACATCCGCCACCGGCTCACCGTTAACGATCGCTTCGTTGGAGAATTCCAGGTGCGCCCCCATCTCTTGCAGAATCCTAAAAAACTCAACTCTGGTCGGATTCACACAGAGACGGCGGACTTTCAATGAGGCGCCGGCAATAGCCGCAGCAGCGCCGACCAGGAAAGCTGCTGAGGACGGGTCGCCAGGGATTTCCAAGTTTTGCGCTGTCAGTTTGGCTGGTCCGACGATGGAAACGACCCTACCTTCAGTGACGACCCGAGCGCCCAAAAATTGAAGGAGCCGTTCCGAATGATCCCTTGTCTTAAACGGTTCAACGACAGTCGTCGTCCCGTTGGCGAAGGCGCCGGCGATCAAAAGAGCCGTTTTTGCCTGGGCACTGGCGACGGGCAACTCCCAGGCGACGGGACGAAGGCGACCGCCCTTGATGAGAATGGGTGGTAAGTAGCGTTCGGTCCGACCTTGAACGGACGCCCCCATTTTCTGAAGAGGAATGGCGACCCGGTCCATCGGTCTGGCTTGAAGGGAAGCGTCACCCGTTAAAAGGGCTTCAAAGGAATGGGCAGCCAGTAAGCCCATCAAAAGCCGGAGAGTCGTTCCCGAGTTGCCACAGTCAAGGGGTCCTGAGGGCTCTTTCAGGTTCGGTCCACCCACACCTGCAACGGTCCACAAATCGGGCTCTGGTTGGTGGACCTCCACCCCCAAACCCCGCAGGCAGCGGACCGTGCTCATTACATCGTCCGCTCTCAGCAGGTTTCTGATCTTCGTTTCACCAGTGGCAAAGGAACCAAAGATGAGCGCCCGATGGGACAGAGATTTGTCCGGTGGCACCCGACAGGTCCCGCCGATTTGTCCTTTGCCTTGAATAACAAGCCGCATTGGACCACGACCCTTGAACTTTAACACAGAGCGCCGGCAAGCCCGAAACTGTTTTGTAGTCACCGGACTGCTTCAAAATCTCTATTAGGGATCGGAAAATGAAGAGGAGAAAGTTTCTATCTATAGCAGGGAGCGTGATCGGGTTGGATGGAGCATCACAGGGTCTTGACATATCCACCTCTTCCAAGAACTGGTGGACCCAACTGGGCCAGACGGGGATAAGGGTTCCCCGGCTGTCTATCGGGACGGGCACTAACGGTTGGGGGGGCTCTTCTGCTCAGACCCGGTTGGGTTTGGCGTCTTGTGTCCGTCTCCTTCATCACGCTTACGATGAAGGGATCACGTGGTGGGACGCTGCCGATCAATATGGGTCCCATCGGCATATTCGGGAGGCATTGAAGCGATACGACCGGGAAACGGTCGTTATCACCACGAAGACCGTTGCCCGATCGGCTCAACAAGCCCGCCAAGATTTAGACCGATTTCTCAAGGAACTGGGGACCGACTACATTGACATCCTTCTCCTGCACTGCCTCGTGGATCCTAACTGGACCATCACGATGAGACCGATTATGGAGGTCCTAACGGATGCTAAGGAGAAAGGTCGGGTTCGGGCTTTGGGGGTTTCTTGCCACGACTACGATGCTCTCAAGGCGGCGACAGAGGAGCCGTGGGTGGAAGTAATCCTCGCCCGACTCAATTACTCTGGCGTCCATATGGACGGCTCTCCCCAGCAGATTATTTCTCTCCTTTCCAAAGCCCAGTCCAATGGAAAGGGCATTTACGGTATGAAGGTGATGGGGCAGGGTCAACTGGGATCCAACCCCGAGCGAGCCATTAACTTTGTCTTTCACTCCGGTGTCGTCAGCGCCATCACTATCGGGATGATCAGCGAAAAGGAGATCAAAGATAACAGCCGGCGGACCCGAAGCCTTTTTCCCAAAACAGCATAGCCGGATGACGGAGCAACAGAGTGGATGACAAAACGCTGCAACAGAGGCGGCTTAATGGCATTGATCGGGCAGAAGAGAGCCGCCAGCACGAGCCCTTGGCGTCCCGTCTGAGACCCAGGACTCTTTCCGAGGTTGTCGGTCAGGAACATCTACTGGGACCCGGTAAACCCCTAAGGGTCGCATTGGAAGGTGGTAAGCCCCACTCGGCAATTCTGTGGGGACCGCCCGGTTGCGGCAAAAGCACCATTGCTCTTTTGTTTGCCCAAATGGGGAATGCCCACTTTGAACCGTGCAGCGCCGTTCAAGTGGGAGTAGCGGAGGTCCGACAGATCATTGAAACGGCTCGCCAACGCCTGAGGAAAGGAAAGAGAACCATTCTGTTTTTAGACGAAGTCCATCGGTTTAACAAAGCCCAGCAGGATGCCCTTCTTCCTGCCATTGAGGACGGCTCTATTATTTTCATCGGCGCCACAACGGAGAATCCCTTTTTTTACCTGACCCCTCCCCTTCTGTCCCGCTGTCGCCTTTACCGACTCAATCCCCTCACTCACGAACAGATCCTTTCCCTGCTGCGGAAGTGTCTCACCGATCCTCAGGGGTTGGGAACTGTTTCTGTTGAAATTGATGAAGACGCTTTGCACTACATAGCCGACAAGTCCGGTGGGGATGCCCGACGAGCCCTCAATGCCTTGGAGGCTGCCTACCTCACCGCCCTATCCGAGCACTTACCCGAGCAGCAGCCTGTCCGAATCGTGCAGTCGGTGGTGGAGAGCGTGATGGCGGAGCCGCCGCTGGCTTACCAAAGAAGTGGCGATGACCATTACGACATTGCTTCTGCCTTTATCAAAAGCATTCGCGGCTCGGACCCTGACGCTGCCGTTTACTGGTTAGCCCGATTCTTGGCTTCGGGTGAGGATCCCCGGTTCATCGCCCGCCGGATGGTCATTTCGGCATCTGAGGACATTGGGAACGCTGACCCTCAGGCACTGTTCGTCGCCGTGAGCGCTGCCCAGGCGGCAGAAATCGTCGGAATGCCGGAGGCTCAAATTGTTTTAGCCCAAGCAGCGGTCTATTTAGCCACAGCACCCAAGAGTAACGCTGCTTATCGGGCTCTTGAAAGAGCCACTGCGACCATCAACGAGGAAGGACCCAGACCGGTTCCCCTTCACTTGAGGGACTCCAGTTACAAAGGCGCTAAAAGGCTGGGTCACGGGGAGGGCTATCGCTACCCCCACGATTTTCCGGATCATTATGTGGAGCAGGATTATTTGCCCAGCAATGTGCCCAATCGCCCCTTCTACCGACCCTCTCGGCAGGGTTATGAAGCGGTGATCCGCCAACGAATGGCAGAGAGGGGTCAGTTAAAAAACACGGAAGAAAGTTCTTGATCCGTCCGCCCCAGACAACGATTCAGCGTCAGAATTCGTTAGAACCTGATTCCACTATGTCAGTCTCTATGGTAACGCTGTTCAGGCTGTGCTGACCAGGAGGGGTTCGTTTTGGAAGAGCGCCGGACTTTCAGCATCGCAACTCTCGGCTGCAAGGTCAATCAGTATGATAGTTGGCGGCTGGCAGGTCAACTGAAAGCAAAAGGGCTTCGCCAAGTCCCTTTCGGTGTCCCTGCGGACATTGTCATCGTCAATTCCTGCACTGTCACCCACGTTGCCGATGCCAAATCTCGGAAGATTCTTTCACGAGCAAGGTCGTCGTCTCCTCAAGGATTGGTGGTTTTGACGGGCTGCGCAGCAGAGTTGCTGAAAAAGAAAGGAGAAAAGGTCCCTGGTGCCGACCTTATCGCCGGCAACAGCGAGAAGGAAAACCTGCCGGCTCTCTTGCTGAGTTGGCTGGCTAAGAGAACCCCCGTGCCCCTCTCTTCGGGGGACAGTCCCTACGGTTCTGATTGGTCCGCTGATGACGAGCCGGCTCACGAGAGGGTCCGAGGGTTCCTTAAAGTTCAGGACGGATGCGATAAGTTCTGCACCTTTTGCATCATCCCCCACACTCGGGGTCTTCCCAGAAGCAAGCCCATCAAGGAGGTCCTGAAGGAAGCAAGAGAAATGGTAGAGGTCTACGGCTTCCGTGAGATTGTGGTGACAGGGGTGTGCCTGAGCCTTTGGGGTAAGGAAGAAGGGAACAACCTGAATGACTTGATTAGGCGACTTCACGAGGTGCCGGACCTTTTGCGAATTCGCCTTAGTTCCTTAGACCCGAGGGACCTGAATGCGGATATGATCCGACAGTGGCGAGATCTCCCTCTTTTGTGTCCCCACTTTCACATTTCACTCCAGTCAGGTGATGACGAAATTTTAGAGCGGATGGGACGGGGGCACAGCACGGCTTACTATCTCAATTTGGTGGAGACCATCCGCCACTACCTGCCAACGGCAACCGTAACGACCGACATCTTAGTCGGCTTTCCTGGGGAAACGGAACAGCATTATGAAAACAGCCTAACCTTCGTTCGTCAGGTGAACTTCCTAAAAGTTCACACTTTTCGCTTTTCACCCCGACCGGGAACCCCAGCGGCCGACTGGCGACCACAAGTCCCCCCTCAGATCGCACAGGAGCGGTGCCAAAGGATGATCGCAGCATCCAAAGAGATGTGGCGGAAGATCGTGGAAGGTTTCGCTGGTCAGCGCGCCAAGGTCTTAGTGGAACGAAGCGATCCTATGGATGGGACCTATTGCCACACGGGACTGACCGAGAACTACATCCGGGTCCGCTGGACAAGCCCCGAAACCCGACCCGTCGGCAGTCTTGTCACTGTCGTTTTGGGTAAGGTAGGAGAGGAAGGAGAATGGGTTTGGGCGTCCGAAGTGTTGGAAGTTTCGGAAGGGTCGGCGTCGTGGCAAAATCAATATGCTAATGGGGACGGGCAGTAGAGGCGGTGGAGGCGGAAAGGAGGTGGCTCGCTGTTGCTGGATATTAACTTCATAATGGTGACGGGCATCTCCACCAAGGACGCTGTTCTAAGGAAACGCCCCACAGGGGTCGTGAAAGCAGAATTCAGCATTGAGGTCGCCCGCCCATTTTTCAAAGCCGACGGGGAACCCATCTCCGATCTTTTCTTAGTGGATGTCTACGGCTCTCTTGCCGAACATTGTGCTCAAGTCGTCAAGCAGGGCTCCCGAGTCCTCGTCGTCGGCACCCTCAACAAGGAGAGTTTCGTCACTCGGACTGGTCGGCGCGAGCACCTAACGGTCATCAAGGCAAAGTTTGTCGCCCCTCTGTTGGAGCCCGTCGCCCAAATCGGCGCCTTAACGACTGATGAACTCAGACGAGACTTGTGGGATACAAAGATCATCAGCGAATATATCAGCGCCTTAGGATCCGCCCTAAAGAAGATCGCTCCCCGTTAAGACAAATCTCGCTGCTTTACCGGACCGCCGTCAGAACATTCGGATGACCTTAATCAGAGCCCTCAATTGAGTGCGTCGGGCATTGGGATCTCCGATCAGAAAATAGACGTCCACTCCCTTCCGGGAGAACTGACGAAATCCGAAGTAGAGATTGTCGGCGGACACAAGCCTTATGGGAAAGCCCGGCGCCGGAACCGAGCCCTTAACCCAACGGAAGACGAGGCTTTGCTCCGGACTGATGTCGTAGACGCCGGTAAGAAGCATCTGGTCTTGGCGGGCAAAGTGGTCCAGATGCTCCCACCTCAGCCGCAAGGTCCAGCGAGCACCAATTCGCACGCCCTGACTCAAGACGGTGAATAAATAGCGCCGATTAGCCCGGCGACCCCAGGTGACATCCAACTGACCGGACCGAAATTGATCAAAGGAGTTCCAGCCGACCGAAGCAGTGTAAGTGTGATCTTTAAAAGGCGGTCGTTCATACTCACCGGCGCTCATCCCGAAAGCCCAACCCGCTTTATTGACCGCATTGAGAAAAATCCCTGTTCCCTTATCCAAGAGACGGTCCCGTAATGGTCCCGAAAGAAAGTCACGGGTCCGGAAAATTAGATTGGTAGAAAAAGTGTGCCACTTGCCGCCTCGGAACCGGTATGAATAAGTTAGCATAGCAAAAAAACTGCGGTAATTGATCTCGGGCTGGAACCCCAAACTGGGAGCGAACGCAGCGCCGACCTGCTCCGTTGACAGCGCCAAACCCCACCGTCCCGGTGATTGAGGAGTGTAGGCGAACGAAAGAGACCAGTGATCATCCCGCGCTGATGTAATGAAAGCATTTCCGATGAGAAGGTAGTGACGACCGGAGGGATAAGCACCCGTCCAAGAGCCTCCAATGGCACCCGACCGACCGACCTTGTTGCGATGGGAATAGAAGAGTTGCAGTTGACTTTTGCGATCCAAATCATATTGCCAGCGTCCCGCCAGTGCCTGGCGGTCGTCTGTTTCTCCTACCAAAAGCAACCCCGATTCCGTTCGCCCCGTCTTTCCAAAAATCTTGAACCCACCCCACACATTGGTCATCAACCGGCTATAGAAAACGGAAGAGGGAGGCAGATAGCCGGACCCTTCGGCGAAGAAAGGTCTCCGGTCCGGCAGGGACCGGGGCACATAGGTAAAGTCTATGGTCTCCACCACGTCTTCCACGTTGCGGAAGTCAGGATTTATGGTCAATTGCCATTGAAGACCGTTAGGCAAATGCTGCTTGGCATCCACTCCCAGGCGTAATCCCGTCTCCCTTCCTTCCCCAAGACCCAGACTAACGCTGGACATTCTTAAAACTGGAGGTTGGAACTCTGGGAGTTCTAAGGGACCTAATTCCAAACTGTTGCCGATGGCAGGTCCTCTCCGGTAGGGAAAGGAACTCATCACGCCCCGCGGCGCGGGAACGAACCGATAGATTGTGATTCCCAGGAACTCTACCTTTTTCGGCAGCCGCAGGATCCGGAACGGTATGGCGATTTCTGCCTCCCAACCGTCCTTTGTAATTTTCGCTGCTGCATTCCAGTCCCCTCTCCACTCTATTTTCGCTGCGGCACCGCCTGGCACAATTTCGTCTTGGGTTCCGCGGGGGTTGGCAAAGAAGATATACAGAGTTTCCCCCACTGCCATTCCGGGTCGGTTCAGGGGGTCAATACCAACACTGACCCAGTCGTCGTTAAAGAAACTGCCCCCTCTCTTTGTCTGTTGGGCACGGATCAAATGAGGCTCGGGATCGTCACAGCGGATGGCGAAGTAAAGGGACGAATCGTCGTAGCAAATCCGCACCGCCGTCTGCTGTGGCGCCAGCTCATCGTAATCCGTTCGCCAGAAAGGTCCGATCGGCTCTGTTTGCGTCCAGCAGGGATCATTCAGGTTCCCGTCTATGACGGGTCGCTCCAAGACTTTCTGAGGTTGAAAACGGGGGCGCTCCAGAGGAGGGCGTTCTTGTCCCCCAACCACGCTCAAAAAACTTAACAAAACGAGCGAACCTATCCACCTCATCGGGTCTTGAACCTCTTTCCCTCAATTGTATCAAAAAAACCAACCTGTGCGCATTAGATGAATCCGCCTTTCACAGGATAAACGTGACCATAAGGCGTTAGCAGTTTCTGCCCAACCGATTTAAAATCTTGACTTGGCATTGCATTAACTCTTGTCTACTCTATTTCTTACATATTATGCTAACTTTTCGCTGCCAGGGAAAACTCTCTTTGCCGGTGAAGGAGTATCGCCGCTCCTATTAGCCAAGCGGGCACAATCAATTGCCGCGTCTTCCGGCGTAGTGGTTAAGACACAAACCCCTCACTGACCTGTCATCCAATGGAGCAGACTGTAAGGGCAGGCAAGCGACAATTGCTCCATTCTATTTCTTGATCAACCAAATGATTGAGCCTGTTTCCGTTTTTGGCGCCGATCTGAAGGACCTAAACGACTTGCAGGACTTCTGTAAAATGATTCGGGCAGTTATAGAAGATCGCCTTGAAGAGTTTAAAAAGATACGCCAAAAAGGTGAAGGAGCGGTTTTTGAAGAATTGATTTTTTCTATCCTGGCGGCGGGCACTTCGGCGTTGATGGCGCAGAAGGCGCTGGAACGGGTTCGCCCCCTTCTCAACGATGGTTCCGCGAAGAGGTTGACCAGAGCCCTTCGCTCCTACCGATTCCCAAAACAGAGGGCATTGTGCATCGTTTCGGCAAGAAAGGCAGTCAAAGACTTGGGGATGGACCTGACGCAATGGCTGGCACAGTTTGAAAACCTTTTTGAAATGCGGGAGGCGTGCATTCGGACTTTTCGGGGTCTGGGCTATAAAACGGCATCCCATTTCCTTCGGAATATCGGTTATTTTGGTTTGGCGATTTTGGATATTCACGTTGTCCGGACCTTATTTGCGCTGGGTGTTCTTCCCAGCGACCGTCCGCCGTCGTCGCGGAAACGGTATCTGGAGGCGGAGGAACAGTTCCTGATCTTTGCCGATAAGATCGGTGTCCGACCCGAAGCCCTTGATTTAGTCCTTTGGGCTTCCCGAACGGGCTATGTCTTTAAGTGACAATCGGCGAGGGCTTTCTCATAATTGCACTGGTGGAGCCATAGATGAAGTGTCGCGCCTGTCAAGCAGATTTGCCCGATGAGGCGGCTTTTTGTTGGCGCTGCGGTCTGCCTGTTAGGACCGATCAAGAGGTCAACCCCGCTATTTTTGACTTGGCGAGGGAATATTCTGAAAGAGTCTCCCAACGACCGCAGGATGCCGACGCTCGTTACAACCTGGCACGAGCCCTGATTCAATTGAAGAGATGGGGACCGGCGATCAAGGAACTTTTGGTGGTCCGAGAACTCCAACCGGACTTCCCTGATGCTCTCTACTGGCTGGCGGTCTGCTACTGGCATCTGGGACAGAGGCCCGATTCCCAGGCGTGTTTGAGGGAACTTTTGAAGATAGATCCCCACAATCCCGATGCCCTCAAACTCCTTCACCGCCTGGGAAACGGTTTTGTGCCATCCCTATCCGCCGGGGCAACGGAGGAAAGGGAAGAGAAAAAGTGAGAGCATTGGTTAAAAGGGCACCGGGACCGGGCTTTGATTTAGTGGATGCCCCAGAACCGATCCCGGGACCAGGAGAAGTAGTCGTTGCGGTGAGGACGACTTCTATCTGTGGCAGTGATCTCCATCTGTATAACTGGGATCCGTGGATGGCGGCTCACTTAAGAGAGTTTCCCCGGATCGTCGGTCACGAAGCCGCCGGCGTCGTGGTTTCGGTCGGGGAAGGTGTGGTGGAGCCCAATGTGGGGGATTTCGTTGCCCTGGAAACCCACATCGTCTGCGGTCGGTGCTACCAGTGCCGAACCGGGCGAGCGCATATCTGCCGCCACTTGAAAATCTTAGGTTTTGATATTAATGGTGCCTTTGCGGACTTGGTCAAGGTCCCCGCGATGAACTGTATTAGGGTGCCCTCGTCCATTCCACGAGAATGGGCATCGTTGATGGAGCCGATGGGAAATGCGGTGGACACAGTCCTCGCCGAGCCCGTTAGCGGACTGCGAATAGCGATCCTGGGTTGCGGTCCCATCGGCTTGATGGGCATTGCCATCGCTCGGGCATCAGGCGCTAGTCTCATTATCGCTTCCGAACCAAGCCCATTCCGGCGGCAATTAGCCCTTCAAATGGGGGCCGATCGGGTTGTCAATCCCTTTGAAGAGGACCTTGATCGGATCGTGATGGACTTGACCGATCGCGACGGTGTGGACGCTGTCGCAGAAATGTCGGGTAGTCCCAAGGCTTTTCTGGACGCCATCCGCATCGTTACCCCTGGCGGCTGGATTGGATTGTTAGGGCTCTTCAGCCAAATGGTTTCCTTTGATCCAAATGATCTCATAATGAAGGGCGTGCGAGTTCATTGTATTACGGGGAGACGATTGTTCTCCACCTGGGATCTGGTGAAAAGGTTTTTAGCATCCCGACAGGTGAACTTAGATCGTCTCATCTCCCACCGCCTCACCCTGGATCGCTATCAGGAAGCCTTTCAGGCTCTCTCCCAAGGCGAAGCCATCAAAGTGATTTTTGATATGGATCGCTGATGGTGGACAGGGCAACGGTGGGCAGCGCCGATTTTCCCCTTTTTCAGAAAGCACAGGATGCCCTTCGCCAACTGGGTCCCGACGGCTGGCTCCTTTACGACTGGCGACGGCGAAACCCCGTCGCTGCTGAAATCGCCAGACTGGACCCCTATCCGACACGACCTTGGTTCTGCTTGATTCCTCCAGAAGGCTCTCTCGTCTGGCTCGTTCCCCGCTTGGAATTGAGCACCTCCTTCGCATCGGTTCCCGGTCAAATCTTGACCTACGGCTCCCGTAGCGAACTGGTCCAGCGCCTCAGCATGATCCTTTCTTCCTATCGGACCGTTGCGATGGAGTATTCCCGAAAGGCTGAACTTCCGCAACTGTCGTGCGTAGATGCGGGAACTGTGGAACTGATCCAAAGTTTGCAAGTCACTGTCGTCTCGTCTGCCGACCTGGTTCATCTCACCCTCGGTGTTCTCTCCGCCAGCCAGGTGGCGACGCACCGAAAAGCAGCCCAGGAACTGTTGCGAGTTAAGGACGAAGCCTTTGCCTTTATTGGTGATGCCCTTGTCTCGGGCAAGACCGTTACCGAGTGGGATGTGGTCGTGTTTGTCTTGGAACGCTTTAAAGACAAGGGACTGGTCTCGGATGACCGTCCCATCGTCGCTGTTATGGGCAACAGTGTCTTTCCTCATTACTTTCCGACACCCTCTCAATCCTCACCGATCGGCTGGGGTGATTTTGTGCTTTTGGACTTATTTGCCCGCTTGGATGAAGCGCCTGACTCGGTCTATGCGGATATTACTTGGTGCGGCTACACCGGTAGCACGGTGCCCCCCCGTTTTGAGCAACAGTTTGCCCTGGTCCGGGAGGCTCGGGATAAGTCTCTTGAATTTCTTTCTTCCCGTTTAAAAGCCGGTTGCGAGGTGCGGGGCTATGAATTGGACCAAGTCGCCCGATCGGTCCTTGCCGATCGGGGGGTGGGAGAGAGGTTTATCCACCGGACCGGTCACAGTCTGGGGACCAGTGTTCACGGGTGGGGCACCAATATTGATTCTTACGAAACAGTAGACCGCCGAATTCTCTGCCCCGGATCTTTGTTCACTATTGAGCCAGGGCTGTATGGTCCCGAGATCGGCACCCGTTCTGAGATCAATGTCTTCATTAGTGAAAAAGGCGCCGAAATAACCACCCTTCCCCTTCAAGAGAGCATTACAACCCTAATATGAGTCGTTATCAAGAGGATGGATACTGCCAATGGAGCGACCTACAGAAAAAAGGAGTCCACAACGATCGCAGGGTCGGAAAGTAGCCAACCATAGGCAGGAGAGGCAAAAGCACGGACAGATTCCTTCGGCGAGTTTGGCGGTTGACCTGTGTCCCCGATGCGGCCATCTTATGGTCTCTTGGAGGAGCGGGGTCTTTTGCCCCCACTGTGGCTGGAGAGAAGGCTGCTGCGAGTAGGTCGTGAGTTTGACAAGAGAGGAGGTCGCTGGTCATTTTACCGTTGAAGGATGATATCCCGTCCCGATCCTTTCCCTTTGTTACTTATTCCCTTATAGTGGTCAACTCTGTGATTTTCCTTTACGAGGTCAGTTTAGGACCTCATCTGCAAGAGTTTTTGGAACTGGTCGCTGTCATCCCAGCGGAATATAAAGGCTTTCTGAGCGGTGATGAGGTGCCGACCATTAAACTGCTGATTGCCCCCTTTGCTTCTATGTTCCTGCACGGTGGCTGGATGCATTTGATCGGTAATATGTGGTTCCTTTACCTTTTCGGGGACAATGTAGAGGATCGGATGGGGCACTTTCGGTTCTTTATGTTTTACATCATCACGGGACTAGCGGCGACAGCAGCCCATATTGTCACCAATTTCTCGTCTCCTTTGCCGACGATCGGCGCCAGTGGAGCTATCTCGGGTGTCGTCGGCGCTTATGCCATCCTTTTTCCCTCTGCTCGGATATTGACGCTGGTCATCTTCGTCTTTTTTGCTGACATCGTTCTCCTGCCTGCCTTCATCTATATCGGTCTTTGGTTTCTGATCCAGTTATGGTCGGGCGTGCTTTCCCTTGCCATCCAGACGGGGGGCATCGCCTGGTGGGCTCACATCGGTGGCTTTTTGGCTGGCTTACTTTTATCCCTTGATCTGGCAGCCCGAAGAAGCCGAAAAGAATCTTATTACTTTTATCCGAGGTGATCATCTGTG
>JANXBO010000018.1:32771-50192 GCA_025057575.1 Candidatus Caldisaccharidevorator malaysiensis | reverse complement strand
AACCACTTTCTGATGGGGCGGCACTTTCGGATCCACCGATGACATTATCTCATCTCCCTTCGTCCACGGATAAAGATCATTGGGCTGCAATCTCCGAAAGACCAAGAAAGATTTTCAGGTCTTCCAATCGGCTTTCTCAATGGAACGAAAGTTGACAAGGGAGAGCCTCTTGATCATTGTGAACCTGCCTCCCGAACCTTATTCTGACATTGGGCTACCGTGCCAAAGGAAAAAGGGAGACTGAGAGCGCGGAAAAATGGGGAAGCGCCGGTCCACTCATTGTCGGCATGCCCATTGGGCACCTGAGCGCCTCCAGGCGCTTTTCGTTCTTTTCGTGTGGTCCCGGCCGCTTCCCTCTCTTCTTTTTTCTAATTTCTAATCCTGACCGAAGACCCTATCCTAAGGGAGCCTCGCCGCGTGCCAGAGCCATTAGTCGGGCGATCCTTGCCTCTGTGGGGGGATGGGTCCGAAGCCAGTTGATGAACCATTCACCGGCTTCCGCCCCAAAGGGGTTAACGATGAACAGATTAGCCGTCGCTGGCTCGGCGCTCTCCATCGGATGGTAAGTGTTGACGGCTTCCAGTTTCCGCAACGCACTTGCCAACGCCAAGGGGTTCCCCGTTAGTCGGGCGCCGCCTTCGTCCGCCAGAAACTCCCTCGCCCGCGAAATGGCTAACTGGATCAGGGTGGCAGCAATCGGGACGACGATCAGGGCAACAAGGAGCAGGATCAGACCCAGGGGATTCCCTCCTCGGTCCCGGCTATCGTCGCCCATCCCACCCAACCAGAGGGACCACCGCGCCATATTCGCCAAAAAGGCGATGGCGCCGGCGATCGTCGCTGCCACCGTCATTATCAGGGTGTCCCGGTTCTTTATGTGCGCCAGTTCGTGACCGATGACCCCTTCCAGTTCCGCCCGGTCCAAGGTTGCCAAAATCCCTTCGGTGACGGCGACAGCGGAATGGTGCGGGTCCCTGCCCGTGGCAAAGGCGTTGGGGGTGGGAGTGGGAATCAGGTAGACCCTCGGCATCGGCAGGTTGCCCCTCTGAGCCAGCCTCCGGACCATCGCAAACAGTTCTGGTGCCTCGGCTTCGGACAGTTCCCGCGCCCGGTAGAGAGCCAAAACGATCCGGTCGCTAAAGAAGTAAGTGACTAAGTTCATCAGCCCTGCCAGGACCAGGGCAATGATCATTCCCGACTGACCGCCGATCAGATTGCCCACGATCACAAACAGGACCGTTAGGGTCGTTAGGAGAAAGAAAGTCTTCGCCTGATTCATCTCTTCACCGGCACTCTTACGGTGCCCGTTTCTATTTTAACGCAACCGCCGTCCCTATTGGTTCAGAAGCCACAGAAGGGTCGTCTGCCCGACGATCCTCAAAGTTTGGGGGCTGCACTTGTCGGGGGTATCTGCGAGGGTGTGCCAGTAAGGGTAGTCAAAGTCAATGACATTCGCCGTCGGAATGCCGACTTCGTTAAGGGGCAGATGGTCATCAATAATCGGCAGCGTCGGTGGCTGGTAGAACCGATCCTGAAACCCTAACCTTCGGGCAGCCTGGAGGAACGAGTCAACGACTTGGGGGGCATACTGACGGGAATACCATTCGTCATTGCTCCTAAAGTCAGCATCGCCGACCAGATCAAGGAGAAGCCCTTTATCCGCTTTCAGGTTCACTCCCTCCACGACCAGATTGCGGGCAAAGTGTCGGCTTCCAAACAGCATTCCCCCGTCTGCTGTGTCCCCCAAATCTTCACCATCAAAGAAGATGAGAACGACCGAGGGACGCAGAGAAGCGTCCTTAAGAGTTCGGGCAATTTCCAGCAGAATGGCAACCCCTGATGCCCCGTCGTTCGCTCCGGGAATGGGTTGGTTACGGTTGGCGGGGTTGAGGTCCTGGTCGGCAACTGGTCGGCTGTCATAATGAGCCGCCAGCAAAATCAGACCCCTTCCCGTCCCTCTTTTCAGTCCGATGACATTGACCATTGAATAGTTTACGCCTCGGTAGCGAACGGAAAAATTCTGGCGCAAGACCCGAAAGCCAGCCTCGGACAAGTGAGAAGCGATCAGGTCCTGGGTTTGCCGACTGGACGGAGAGCCGGGCACTCTCGGTCCAAAACGGACCTGTTGCTCCAAAAGGGAAAAAGCCCTCTGATGGTCAAAAGCAGAGACGTCCACAGGCAAGGAAGGGGCGGTCGTCTGGGCTGGACCCGACCCACATCCCTTTCCCAAAGCGAGGGTAAGGAGAAGAAAACTGATGACACCGAAAGCCGATACGATCGGCTCGCTAATCTTCCTCATCCTCAACTCTTCTCACCAACCGTAGAAGAGGCGATAAGCCAGTTCGGCGGGCAATCCTGCTTGGAGAATTTTTTGAGCCGCCACGGCAATCGGATAGCCAAAGCGGATGATCTGGATGGTCCATTGATCCGTATCCAAGATCGCACAGGAACCTAACGGCACGCCGTCGCGGGGTTGCCCGACGCTGCCGACATTCACCAGATAATACCATCCCCCTTCCAAGGTCAACCGTTGCTCCGTCGTAACGGAAAGATGCTGAAGTTTTTTCCCCTTGTCGTTAAAGATATAAACCTCTGCCAGATGGCTGTGACCGAAAAAGAGCAGGACAGGAGCGTCTTTTGGGAAATGAACCTCTTGTGCCTGCTGGGCTAAGAGGGTCTGGGTCGCTTGAGCCGTTGCGGCATCTAAAATGTATTCTTCCAAAGGACTTCTCAACGACCCGTGGACCAGCCAGACGACGGGTAGCGAACGGTCCTCCGTCGTAACGGAGAGGCTGCTGGGCAGTTGGGCTAAAAAACGGCAATCGTCTGCGGAAAGTTGGTTTCGGGTCCAAAGGACCGCCTGTTTGGCGACAGGATTAAAGAAATCAATGTTCCTCAGGTCGGCGACCGCTTGATCGTGATTGCCTTTCAGTTTGATTTGGCAGCGCTGTCGGATATACTCAAGGCAAAGACGGGGATCGGCACCGTAGCCGACGATGTCGCCCAGGCACCACACCTGTTGAACATCAAAAAGGATCTTGTCCGCCGCTTCCAGAGCTTCCCAATTAGCGTGAATATCGGAAATGATCCCGATCTTCACCGAGGGCTAAAACTCCACGAAGTAGGTGTCCACCGCCAGATCAACCAGTTCAGGGGTGAGTTTGTAGGACCAACCCATATAGTTACAATAGTCTCTTGCCTGATTAAGAAGGTCGCGGGGATGGACCGCCCGAAAGCCCCTTCCCTTCTGCTTGTAATGGCGATCAACGAGATAATCCAAAACCTCTGGCTCATACTCAAATTTCATCGCCTGAGCCACTCGTCGGAAAATTTCCCGAAATTCGTCTTCCGACGGATCGCCGACTTCCACTTTGTAGCGAATTCTTCTTAAGAAGGCTTCCTCCACCAGGTCCTTGGGTGCCAAGTTGGTGGAAAAGATAATCAGGACCTTAAACGGGACGACAATCTGTTGACCGGTTAACAAAGTGTAAAAGTCAATCCCCTTCTCCAAGGGGACGATCCACCTGTTGAGGAGGTCTTTGGGATGGACCCGTTGCCGTCCGAAGTCGTCAATCATAAAGACCCCGCCGTTCGCCTTCAATTGAAAGGGTGCGTTGTAGCAGCGGATCCCTTCATCGTAAGCCAATTCCAAGTGCTCCATCCTCAGTTCTCCGCCGACGACGATGAAGGGTCGTTTGCACAAGACCCAGCGTCGGTCCGAACGGTGGACCTTCTCTTCCTCTACCGCAAGAGGTTCGTGATAGGCGGAATCAAAGAAGCGGATGACCTGCCCTCCCAATTCCAAAGCGTAAGGAACGAGCATTCCCCCTTTCAAGGCTCTGGCAAAGCGTTCGGCGATGGAAGTCTTTCCATTGCCGGCGTTCCCGTAGAGGAACATAGATTTACCCGAGTTGAAAGCAGGTCCCAATTTTTTGATCAGCCTTTCGTTAATAACCAGGTCTTTTAAGGAATCGCGAAGAATATCTTCCGTTAGTCCTTCCCAAGGCACCTGATACCGTTCAATGTAGTCGTTATACACCTTGATCGGAACCGGCGCTGGTCCCACATAGCCGGTCTGTTCCATTACCTGCTTGGATCGGGCTAATCCCTTTTGGGTGATGGCATAGAGCCATTGGGTCTCAAACTGACCGGTCCCTCTTCGGACATCTACCAACTCCTCTTCTCGTAGATAGCGCACCGCTTGATCTAA
The DNA here is from genome assembly GCA_025057575.1 of Candidatus Caldisaccharidevorator malaysiensis. Lineage (GTDB taxonomy): Bacteria > Armatimonadota > Fervidibacteria > Fervidibacterales > Fervidibacteraceae > Caldisaccharidevorator > Caldisaccharidevorator malaysiensis. The sequence continues at coordinate 45,982 of JANXBO010000018.1, read as the reverse complement.
GACTCCATACCAGGGCAATTTGATGGCGTCCACCAATTCGCTCCCGAAAAGAGTCCCCCTGGTGTGCAGGGTTTTGCAGATTAAGTCGGCAATGAAGTCTAACGAAAGTCCCGTTTCCTCCACGGACTCGGGTGCCGGAGGAAGATCAGGAAGCCCCGGTCCGACCTTGATCCCTTCCTTTGTCGTTACCACCTGTGCCATCGTTGCTCACCCTTTAAATGATATGGTATCAGAAACGCCCGTCTTTGTCATTGATTTCTTTCGTTCTTTGACGGCGATGCCTTTCTTTTTTCTTTGGGTCTGTCCTTTTCTTCCTCGCCAACACCCTATTGCTCTCCCGCGCGGGGTCGCCTATTGGGGAACTGCAAGATGAGATGAAAAAGGCGCGCTCTTATAAGAGCGCGCCCTTGCAACGGTGAACAGGCGGCTACTTCTTCTTAGCGGCCTTCTTGGCCGGCTTCTTTGCGGCCTTCTTCGTCGCCACCGATGGCACCCCCTTTGTTTCCCAAATTTGCCGCTGAGAACCCCGAACCCAGCGGCTCTTTTTTATATAGCACATCTTTTCCACTATGTCAAGACCCGACACGAAAAAATCGGCGGGAAGTGAAAATAAGTCACCGACGAATTGTTGCCGACAAAATCCTTCGCCATCTCTATCGCTTCGCTCACACTGGCAGCAACATCCACGCCGATCCGTTCGGCAACTTTTTTGTCGGCTCCAACAAAGATGACTTTCCCAGCATACTGCGCCCCCAGACTTCCCCAATACCACATATAAAAAGGATGGACCCCGTGATACGCATAGTCTCTCCGATAGCGGAAAATAAAGGTGGGGTCTGTGGCAAAGGCTTCCTCAAAACTTTTGTGCATCTGCAGCGGGTCACGGGTCACCGTTAACACCCGCTCATAAAAGGTGATGTAACTGGGATGATGCCTTTGGTGAAAGCGCTCATACAAAGGATGGGTGAAGATGAGCACGCCCCCTGGTCGCAACAGGGGCTGACCGATGGACATTAGATGAAAGATGTAACCCAGTGAAAGGCAGAAGACTAAGATCGGGTTCATCACGCTGTTGACATTGTAAGGGCAAAGGTAGGGAACACCCGAGACGACAATATCGCTCTGACCCGTTACCGAGACTTCCTGCTGCTCCGCAAGAAGGGAGAGGGTGCGGGAGTGAACTTCTTCTACTGCTCCCGCTGTTATTCCGATCATCCCATAGGGGGCTCTCATCGCCTGCCAGATCCTTGTGTTCAGTTCATAAGGCGCCATCCGACCTGCACGGTAAACTGCCGTCGCCCACATCCTTTCCCAAATCGTCCAGTCTTTTTCCTTCTTTTCCAGATACCCAAAGGGCGAGGGGAAGGTCCGGCTGTTGACGACGGTCTCAATCTGAAAGTGACGAACCGCCTCCTCAATCAGCCGTCCCTGCCGCTCCAGCACCCGATGAAGGGACGACCGGTCAGGGTCCATATAGTAAGAGGTCAGAAGGGTGGGGGCGTTGTGATGGTGTTTCAGCGTGGCGTAATTGGTCACCCCTGTCACCAGGGACTTGTGCCCGCCATCCATCGGCGACAGATTGATGTTGATGTAGATGACCAGATCGCTTTCGGCGACCCTTCGGTTGAGCCAGACTTCCTCACCTTTTTCGGTCTTGCCGATAAAGACCAGACCCGTTGGATCCTCTGCATCGTGGCAGTAGAGGCGAAGGGGATAAAAGGCTTTGACGATTCGTTCCCCCAACTGATGCCGCAGTTCCTCTAAGGTCATCGGACGATGCAGACCGATGGCGCCAATAAAGTGCACGTCGTCCACCCCTCGGTCCGCCAGGATGGAAAGGACCTCCTCTGCCACCATCTGTCGGATATCGGGTCTCTTCATCGGCGGGAGCGGCAAAGAAAGGTCGTCAAAGCAGATGGTGACTTTCATCCCCGGTTTCAGTAAGGCGGGGAGGGGATCCGTTCCCACAGGGTTGCAAAGGGCTTTGCGGATTTCCGCCACCCAATCTTCCAAAGGGGGCAAGGGCGGTCTGGGGTAAATGATCCGTGTGCCGACAGGAAGATGGTCAAAAAGAAACCCCTCACCGTAGTGAAAGAGGAAAGTCTCCTCTTTCCTCTCCACGAAGCGGATCAGTTCCTCCGATACGGCTGTCTCCAAAACCCTTCCAGATCCTTTCATTTGACACTAAATTTTTCCTCACAGGGGAGCGAATGAAATGGCATTCTGCCTTCACCCTTCAACTAAAGGGGGAGCCCAGGTGCCGACGCCCCAAGGTGTAGGGAGGCAAGCACTTATGCCCAAATTAGTTACCGGTTATGTAAAGCAGATTTTAAAAGAATGGTCCGGTGCCCAAATCGTCCAAGTTGCTCTTGCCGACGAGCCGGAAGCCCAAGCGTATTGCTATCCGGCGCTGACGGGACCCTGTTCCCCAGGGGATACGGTCCTGGTCAACGTGGTGGCGGTGGAATTGGGATTGGGAACAGGAGGCTATCATTTTGTCGTCGCCAATCTTTCCAACCCTGAATGGGATTCACCCCAGTCGGGTCGGGTGATGAAACTCCGTTACACACCCCATCAGATCAATGTGGCGAGTGTGGAGGAAGAGGATAGCCCGCTGCGCCCCAGCCTTTTAGCCAACCCGGAACTGAAGGGACTGATCGTCCTCCTTTGCCCTCTCCATAGCTTTCTCGCTCCCGCTTGTGCAGGGATCAAAAAGAAAAAACCCAATGCCAAGATTGCTTATGTAATGACTGATTCGGCTGCCTTGTCTCTTTCTTTCAGCCAACTGGTGACCGATCTGAAAGAAGCCGGGCTTTTGGACCTAACGATCACCTGCGGGCAAGCCTATGGAGGCGACTTGGAAGCGGTCAACTGCTACACAGGGCTGTTAGCGGCACGGGTGACCGAATGTGATGTGGCGATCGTCGCCTCCGGACCGGGTCATCTGGGGACGGGAACGCCGCTGGGGTTTGCCGGAGTGGAAATGGCTTGGATTTTGGATGCCGTCAACATTCTTAAAGGTCGTCCCTTTTTTGCACCCAGGATCAGTTTCGCCGACCCAAGGATTCGCCATCAGGGGATCAGTCATCACACCATTACGGTCCTGACCGTCCTTTGCCATTCTTCCGCCACTGTCGTCTTCCCGATCCTGCAGGACCGCTACCAAAGGGTTTTGGAAGGTCAGTTAAAATACTCGGGCATTGCCCAAAAGCACACGGTCGTTTGGGAAGATGGTCAGCCGGCGATTGACCTCTTGACGGAGAGAGGGGTGCCGTTGGAAAGTATGGGGCGGTCCTTTGAAAAGGATCCGGCGCTCTTCTTGGCGCCCGCTGCCTGCGCCCTTTATGCTGCCCGCCTTTTGTAGTTTTTAGAAAGAGTTTGTTGAGAAAAATCAAAGAGACTTTTTAAAGGGTCGTGGCAATTTCTGAAAGAGAAAGGAGGCGGTTGGAAAGATGGCTCTTTCCTGGATAACGGACTGGGAGAAAGGTTTGGAGGAGGCGCGACAGACGGGTCGGTTGGTCTTTGCCGATTTTGCGTCCCCCCAATGAGGGGGCTGTCGGCGGCTGGATGCCGCTGTTTACCCCGATGAGAAGGTTAGCGGGTTTATCACCGCCAACTTTGTCCCTGTGAAGATCGTCATCACCGAGGAAGCTGGTGCCCGCACGGCTCACAGTTGCGGGATCCGCTGGACCCCAACCCTCTTAATCGCCGACGGTCAAGGGAAAGAATTGTGGCGACTGGAAGCGGGTTCGTTTCCTGCCGATGATTTCTTGTCCTATCTGGAATTGGGTCTGGCGCATTCAGCCTTTTCTCAGCAAGATTTCGCCGCTGCCGAAAAAGCCTTTCACAGCGTTGCCCAAAAGTATCCCGACCTAAAGCCCGAAGCCCTTTATTGGCTGGGGGTCTCCCGATATAAGCAGGGTAGTCTAGAGGGTCTCAAAGAAGCCTGGGGTGAACTGTGGAACAACCATCCCAACTCACCCTGGGCAAAGAGGGTCCATTTTCTTTTCGTCTCCAGTTAGCCCAACGCCCGACATCCTGCCGTCCGCCTGATCCATTAAACGGATCTGGGGCAGGGAGCATTGGAAGGGAAGGCTCAGGCAGGCGCGCTGGGCGGGGAGTTCTCTCAATAGAGAGTGGGTGCCGACTCACTTAATCCCCAGAAAGAAGACGACCAGACCAAAAGCAAGAGGAGCAAACCCCGCCCAGCCAAACCCTGCCGCTCGGAGCGCCTTGGCGATTTCGGTGGGCGTTTCCATTGTTTTAATGGAGGCTGCCAGGTATTGATAAGCAAGCGGATCGGCAAGGAGCCCTCCGAAGAGCGGAACAGCATAACGGACGAAGAAGCCCCAGACCGATCGGTGCCATCGGGTGTCCGCAGGAGCGAACTCTAAGAGAAGCGCCCGTCCCCCAGGTTTCAAAACCCGTGCCATCTCTGCCAGACCTCTCTCTGGGTTTTGAAAGTTTCGGAGAGTGAAGGCACACAAAACCCCATCCGCCACTCCATCGCCAAAGGGCAGACGAAGCGCATCGGCTTGAACGACGGCAAAGGAACCTTTTAAGTTGGTCACCTTTTGCAATGCCTTGCTCAGCATTTTCTTTGATAGGTCTACTCCGACGATGTGCAGATCAGGTCGGCTCTGGAACGCCACCACCGAAAAATCTCCAGTCCCCACACCGATGTCTATGACCAGGCGCGCGTCCTTAGGGAGCCACTGAACTGCCCATCGCCGCCATCGCAGGTCCAATCCGAGGGTTAAGAGATGGTTCAAAAGGTCATACCGATCGGCGATGCGGGAAAACATCTTTTCAATCGCTTCTGGCTGACGGGCGAGAAGAGGGTCCATCGCCGATGAATTAGGTGGTGGGGGCGCCGGACGGCAAAAACGAAGAGGGCTTTGACCTCACGACCCTGTCGGCTGCCCCTTCAGCATGCAGCACTTTTTGAACTTCTTGCCGCTTCCGCAGGGGCAAGGGTCGTTGCGCCCGACTTTTTTCGCCGAACGGGTCGGGCGGGTTTTCTGAGGCTTTCGGCTGTCAACACCGTCGCCGTCTTCCCGTTCCACGAGAACAACCCGAGACGATCGGGCGGCTAACTCTCGTTCCTCCACAGGTTCCAGGAAGAAAGTCCATCGCAATGTCTCCTGCCGGATGCTCTGGAGCATCTCCTGAAACATCTCATAGGCTTCCTTGCGGTATTCCACCAACGGATCTCTCTGGGCGTAACCCCGAAGACCGATGTGCTCCCTCAAATACTCCATATTCGCCAGATGGTCCCGCCACTTTTCGTCGATAACCCGCAGAAGCGCCCACCGTTCCAATGCTCTCATAAATTCGGAACCCAATCGTTGCTCCTTCGCCTCGTAATATTGCGTCAATCCGTCCGTCAGGATTGACACCAATCGCTCTTTCGGCTGGTCCAATATGTCTTCGGGGCGGAAGATCTGTCCGACCGGAAGGATCTCCGCCAGGCTTTTGACCAGACCGTCATAGTCCCACTCTTCCTTCGCCACGCCATCGGGCAGGTAAAGGTCCACCTGGGTCTGAATCGTCTTCTGGAGAAACTCCAGGATGTTGGCTTTCATATCGGCACCCTGGAGGATTTTTCTCCGGTTAGCGTAAATGACTTCCCGCTGAATGTTCAAGACGTCATCGTATTGAAGAACGTGACGGCGGATCTCAAAGTTTTGGGCTTCCACCCGTTTCTGAGCGACCTCAATACCCTTGCTCAAAAAGCGACCAGCGATCGGCAGTTCCTCGGGCCAACTCTTCAGTAACGGATGGTTCTTCAAATTGGGATCGGAATAGAGTCGCCAAAGTTCATCCTCCAAAGAGAGGTAAAAGCGGGAACTTCCAGGATCGCCCTGTCGTCCGGAACGACCTCTCAACTGATTGTCAATGCGCCGGGCTTCGTGGCGCTCCGTTCCCAGCACGTGAAGACCGCCTCTTTTGACCACTTCGTGGTATTCCGCATTGTGCTGAAACTCCACCTTACAGTTGGGATCGCGGCAGATTTCTTCAGGGGCGTTTTCCGGATCGGGCTTGCCCCCGAGAATAATATCCACACCCCGACCCGCCATATTGGTGGCGACCGTTACCTTTGCCAGCCTGCCTGCCTCAGCGATAATTTGCGCTTCCCGTTCGTGATGCTTGGCGTTCAGGACATTGTGGGGAATACCTTCTTTCAGCGCCTGTTCCAGCAACGGCAGCGCCTCTTGGAGGGCGTCATCCTTGAGTCCTAACCCCTCCGCAAAAGCCTTCAAATTTGCCAAGTCCAACGGATCGGGGGGCAGTCCCAGTTTTCGGGCGAACTGGCGGACCCGACCCATTTCCATTTTGTCCATCCCGACATTGATGACCGCTCTGATTTCGTCCAATTCTTTCTGGCTGATCTCCTTTTTCTTCTCCTTGTCCCAAGCCCTGTCCAAAACGAGGGACGACAAAACGAGCGCCTGAAGGGGTGCGGGCGCCAGAAGGGACGAGACCTTCTCGTTCACTTCAATGGATCGGGTGCCGACGAGGACGGGTCTTTTGCTAATGTAAAGGTGAAGGATCTCTTCAACGATGCCCCGAAACTTGGCAGCCTCGGTCTTATAGACCACATCGGGATAGTCTTTTCGGATCATCGGCTTGTGGGTCGGAATGACGACGACGGGCATCCCGTAAATCTTGATGAACTCCCTCTCTTCGGTCTTCGCCGTGCCGGTCATTCCCGCCAGTTTGAAATACATTCGGAAAAAGTTCTGGAGGGTGATCGTGGCGACGGTCTGCATCTCCTGCTGAACCTTAATGCCTTCTTTCGCCTCCACGGCTTGGTGAAGACCGTCGCTCCACCTTCTCCCCCACTGGAGCCGACCCGTGAACTCGTCCACGATGATGACTTCGTTGTCTTTGACCACATAATGGACATCGTTCTTATAGAGATGGTGGGCACGAAGGGCATTCATCAAAGCGTGGTAAATCGGAAAGTTGATCGGGTCCGAGAGGTTGGTTAATCCCCAAAGTTCTTCCACCCGCCGCACGCCCTCGTCCGTCAAGGAGACGGTCCGATGCTTCTCGTCCACGGTGAACTCCTTGTCCACCCTCAATTGGCGGACGATCCGGTCCGCCTTCTCTATGAAGTCGGTCGGTTTCTCTACGAAACCGCCGATAATGTGCGGCGTCCGGGCTTCGTCTATGAGAATGTTATCCACCTCGTCAACGATCGCATAAAAGAGGTCTCTAAGGACGACCCCTTCAAGGGTTGGGCTCAGGTTGTCGTTCAGATAGTCAAAACCCAACTGACTGTTGGTCACATAGGTGACATCACCGGCGTAGATGTTCTTTCGCTCCTCCCGTGGCGTATCGTGCTGGATGAAGCCGCAGGTCAGTCCCAAATAGGTGTAGATCGGACCCATCCACTGAGCGTCCCGCTTCGCCAAATAATCGTTCACCGTCACCACCTGGACGCCCCGACCGGTTAGGGCATTGAGATAAACAGGGAGGGTAGCGACCAGAGTTTTTCCTTCCCCGGTCTTCATCTCTGCAATCTTACCCTCGTGAAGGACGATCCCGCCCATCAACTGGACATCAAAGTGGCGCAGTCCGATGGTCCGCCGGCTCGCCTCCCGCACCATCGCAAAGGCAAGGGGCAAAATGGAAGCCAGATACTCCTGTTCCTTCTTCTTGACCGCCGTGTCCAGTCGAGCGACGACCGGCTCCAGGGCGAACCGTTGCTCCGGATCGGTGCACTGGCGATATTCCTGGAGTTTCTCCTCGTATTCTCTTCGGATGTCTTCGGTGTATTTCTGAAGGTTATAGCGAAATTCCTGCGTCTTCGCGAAAAAATCCTCGTCCTTCCAGCGGGACACTTCCGATTCTAAAGCGTTGATGGCTTGAATCCGCTTCCGAAGCCTTCGGATCACCCATTCGTTGGGATCTATGATCTTGCGAATCGGTCCAATAAACTTAGAGAGAATGTCCCACCAATCGCGTTCTTGCCAACCGACCATTAGAGAACACCTCTAAAAGGGCTCATCATCTCAGTTTAGCGCAGGAGCCGCTGAGCACAGGCGTCGGACCATCTCGTCCAGGGTCGCCCGATAGTGCCGATAGGCATCAAACGGGATATTAGGTCGGACCTTATCATCCAAAAAAGGCAAATAGCCGCCGGATTCAATTAATGACAGCGCCCTACGGACCGCCTGTTCCATATCTATCCTTCCTTTCAGAAGACAGCGAGCATCAATTCCACCAAAAAGAACCAGTTCCCGACCGTATTTCTTTCTCAAAATCCGATAGTCCATTCCCGCTGCATTGGCGTGATGGCACCAAAGACCGCCGATGCCCATCTCCAGCCAGATCGGGATCAACGGTTCCACATAACCATAGGTCTCCACCAGCACCAGCGCCACTCCTCTCGCCTTCAGACGGTCCACCAGCAACCGATAGGGCTCCCCACAGAAACGACGGTAAAGGACAGGGGAAAGGACAGGCTGGTGGAAACTGGCGATCGGCTCACTGATCACGGCAAAATCAACGACGACATCGGTCGGTAGACGGTCTAACTGATAAAGGACCAGGTTAACGGCTTTCTCTATAACTTTCTGGACTTGACGGGGCTGATCGTAGACGGCGAACAGGACTTGGCAAAGGGTCGTCCAATCCTCCACCCCCAGCGTTAAAAAGAACCCCCGGCTGACCCAGACACCGGCAGGAACAGACAAGTCCTGTGAGGCGGCAATCTTGGGAACCAGTTCGTGTGGCGCCTTCTCAATTTGGAAGGCTTCTGCCCGCCGGTCCCAGTCATCCTCTCGTCCTGTCAGCGGACAAGGAACCATAGGACCCAAGTGCATCGGAATCACCTGGCACCGGTCCCAAAGGAACTGTTCTTCTAACTCTTTCCGAGCATTGGGATGGGTAACCGACCAGGCGACCCAGGTCTCCTCTTGCACCCCATCCGCCCACAGCGGGGGTCGGTCTAACTCTTGCCATCGGACCGCCTTCAAAAAACGCTCCCTGTCCGTTAATCTGTTCATCAAAGGGACCGGCATCCTTTTCGTGCGACCCTTAATTCGGTCACCTGTCTTGAGACTTCTCAAGCGCTCGGTCGTGCTGGTCGGACGCTACATTATGAGTATCACTCTTTCAGCCCGATGACCCATATGGGGCAAGGAATGATTGTTCTATAAACTTCCAGGGCATTCTTCACTGTGCTTATGTGCGGCAGGTTGTTGCCCCGAATTGAATCATCGTAAACAATTTCTACCGCCACATCAATGCCTTCCAGGTTGTAAGCCAGCAAGAACTTCAAAAAGTCGTTGTAGCAATCAGAAGGGTCCGTTAGCTGAATTTCCACAGCGACCCTGTCTTTTTTCAGGTCAAAGAGAAGATGAGGATGATTGGGAGTAACAGGTTGCTGTCGGATCCATCCCTTTGTCTCAAAAATTTGCTCAAGGACTTTGGACGGCGTTGGTCGCACATTGCGTCCTAAGGGTGTCTTCAGCTCTCCGATAGCTCTTTTGATTTCTTTTAAAAGGTTTGGGAAGTGGGTATTCAGGATCGTTTTGGCAAACTTGAAATCGTATTGGCTATACTTCAGCCTGATCGCCTCTCTCAAAGCTCACTCATTGTCAGTCACTGTGGAGAAGACAGATCTGCGGATGAAAACTGAATAAACTCATCGTGATCTATATTGTCAGTGAAAAAAAGCCCGTCTACTCCCTTAACGAAACAAAAGCCATCGGGTTGGCGGGACCGAAACCCTTGCCGATCGGTAGACCGCCTTTGATGGCGGCGGTGACGAACTCTTTTGCGCGGCTGACGGCGGAGGGCACGTCCAGCCCCTTTGCCAAACCAGCGGCGATCGCAGAAGCAAAAATGCAACCGGTCCCGTGAGTGTGTTTCGTTGCGATCCTTTCAGAGGCAAATTCCCAAAAGTCCTTACCGTTGAACACGATGTCGGGCGCTGTTTCGGGCTCTGGCAAATGACCTCCCTTGACAACGACCCAAGCAGGTCCCATCTGATGGAGGCGCTGGGCTGCCCGTTTCATTTCGTTTACCGTTGCGATTTCAAAGCCGACCAGTTCCCTTGCTTCGTAGAGATTGGGTGTGATGACCGTCGCAAGGGGAAGGAGTTTCTTGATCAATGCTTCCTTTGCTTCCGGTCGGAGAAGCGGCGAACCGGTCTTGGAAACCATCACAGGATCAACGACCAGATTGGTGAGCCTGAGCGCCTCAATGGTCTGAGAAACGACATCAATGATGGCTTCATTGGAAAGCATTCCTGTTTTGACCGCATCGCAGCCGATGTCCGTTAGACAGACCTCAATCTGCTGGCGGACGAACTGGGGGGGAACTTCAACAACACCATACACACCGGTCGTGTTTTGAGCCGTCAGAGCTGTTATGGCGGTCATCCCGAAAACACCTAAGGCGGAAACAGTCTTCAGGTCAGCCTGAATTCCGGCACCGCCCCCGGAATCAGAACCTGCGATGATCAGCACCCTCGGTATCATTGCCGTTCCCCTTTCTCCTCGGTCCTGCTTAACCCATTGTGGCGATCAGCAAGGCTTTCCCTCGTGGCGAATTGTCGTGCTGTGTTACACCTGAGCGGCAAGGTAACGGACAACTTGCGAGCAGCGCTGACACAGATCGGGATACTCCTCATCCTGACCAACGGTCGGCTGTCGCTGCCAGCATCGGGCACATTTGTCCCCGTCTGCCAGATCCACCCGCACCCAAAGGTCGCTGATCTCTTCAGCGCCGATCGCCTGCTCATCGGAAGGAGCCTCTTGAACGGATACCACCGATACCGACGAAACGATCAAGAACTCCGGCAGGTCGCCCCCAAATTGGGTCAGAAGAGCCGACAGGTCAGGACCGGCAAAAAGAGTGACTTTTGCCTCAAGGGGATTAACGACCCGTCTTTCCTGCTTGGCTTGCTCCAGTGCCTTGTGGACCTCCGCCCTGACCATCAAAAGCCGACTCCATTGCTCCTCCACCCGATCATTAATCCAAAAGTGATGAGGTTCCAACCAGTCGGCAAAAGCGACGCTTTCAGGTTTGTCCGTCCAATCAGGCAGGTGCTGCCACGCCTCTTCCGAAGTGAAACTGGTCATCGGAAACAGAATGATGCACAACCCTTTTGCCACTTCAAAGAGGACTGTTTGAAAACTTCGGCGACGAGGATCATCGGGGGCGGAGCAGTAGAGCGGATCCTTAGCAATATCGTAGTAAAGGGATGACAGATCTACGGCGCAAAACCTTTGGATCAGTTGGAAAGCCTTGACGAGGTCAAAGTCATCGTAAGCCTGCCGGACCTGTTGGAGCAAAAGAGCAAAGCGGTGGAGCACCAGCCGGTCCAAGTCCTTCAGGTTCTCATAGGGGACCGAGTGATGCTGAGGATCAAAATCATACAAATTGCCCAAGGCGAAGCGAAGGGTGTTGCGGATCCGAAAGTAGGCGTCGGCGACCCTCTTGGCAATTTCAGGACCTAACCGCACATCCTGCGTGTAGTCAGAAGAGCACACCCACAACCGCAACACATCGGCTCCATACTGACGGATGACCGCCTCGGGAGCGACCACATTGCCCAAACTTTTATGCATAGACCGTCCCTGCTCGTCCAAAACCCAACCGTGGGTCAGCACCGCTCGGTAAGGGGCAGTCCCTTTCACTGCGATGGAGACCATCAGCGATGAGTTGAACCAGCCCCGATGCTGGTCGCTCCCCTCAAGGTAAAGGTCCGCCGGCCAGGAAAGTTCCGGTCGGCGTTCCAAAACCGCCAGGTGAGTGCACCCGCTGTCAAACCAGACATCAAGGACGTCGGTCTCTTTGGTAAAGGAAGACGACCCGCAATCAGGGCAGGTGAACCCTTTCGGAAGGAGTTCTGACGGGGTCTTTTCAAACCACGCCTCTAAACCTTCCTTGCGGATCGTCCCGGCGATCGCTTGGATCGTCTCCTTCGTCACGACCGGTTGGTGACAATGGTCGCAATAGAGAACCGGAATTCCAACCCCCCAGGCTCTCTGACGGGAGAGGCACCAGTCGGGGCGTTGCGCCACCATTGCCGTTATCCGCGCTTCCCCTTCGGGAGGGACCCACCGGACCTCTTTGATCGCCTCCAGTGCTTTTTGGCGATGACCGTTGTGGTCCATACTCATAAACCATTGGGTCGTTGCCCGAAAGATCAAGGGGTTGCGGCACCGCCAACAGTGAGGGTAACTGTGGCGGGTCCGCCCGGACTTCAGCAGAGCCCCCACTTCCTTCAGCCAGTCCATCACGATCTGATCGCCTTGGTGGACGTGAACACCCTGCAGCCGGGGTCCTGCCTCGTCCGTAAACCGTCCCCAAGCATCTATCGGGCTGAGAATTGGTAACCCTTCCCGAACACCCACCACATAATCCTCCGGTCCGTGACCGGGCGCCGTGTGGACCAGACCTGACCCCTGCTCCAGTGTGACAAACTCAGACAGGACCACAGGAGACGGGCGATCGTAAAGGGGATGGCGGGTCACCAACCCTTTTAACTGATGCCCCACAAAAGACCCGACCACAGGGCACGATTCATTGAACACTTCCTGGCAGACCTGTTCCCTCAACCCTTCGGCAACCAAATAATAGCCGTCCGGTCCCTTCACCTGAGAATACTCAAATTCGGGATGGACCATAATGCCGGTGTTGCCGGGAATCGTCCAGGGTGTGGTCGTCCAAATGAGGGCATAGACGGGTCCTTCCCACCTCGTCAAAAGAGACCGAGGGTCGTCAACGACCAGAAAGCGAACCCAGACCGAGGGCGACTCCTTTTCGTGATACTCCAGTTCTGCCTCCGCCAAAACTGTTGTGCAGTGATAACACCAATGGAGGGTCTTGAATCCCCGATAGATATAACCTTTTATGTAGATGTCTCCGAAAATCTCCACCAGTCGGGCTTCAAAATCGTAGTCCATCGTCTTGTAAGGCTGATCCCAATGACCAAAGATACCCAGCCGCTGAAACTGTTGGTTCTGCCGGTCGGTCCAAAACTGAGCAAATTGGCGGCACCGCTTCCGTAACTCTCTCTTCACCTCATCGGTCATTGGCTGCCCCGGCTGCCACAGACCCTCCTGGATCAATTGCTCTTGAACCCCTTGCTCAATCGGCAGACCGTGATTGTCCCAGCCCGGCACATAGGGGGTGTAGTGACCTCTCAAGGCTTGGTATTTGACGACGATATCCTTCAGGATTTTGTT
>JANXBO010000018.1:0-32761 GCA_025057575.1 Candidatus Caldisaccharidevorator malaysiensis | reverse complement strand
AAGCGTGACCGATATGGATGTCGCCGTTGGAATAGGGGGGACCGTCGTGAAGGATATACGGTGCGGCGCCCTCTCGCTGCCGCCTTTCCAGCATCCGCTCATAAATGCGCCGTTCCTTCCAGCGAGCAAGAATCTCTGGTTCTCGGACCGGTAAGTTCCCTTTTTGAGGAAAGGCGGTCTTAGGCAGATTCAGGGTCTGCCGGTATCGCCCCTGATTGTCACGACTCATCTTCTTACTCCTCCGATGGAGTTTCTCAAGGTCTGCATTTCTTTTGTGACATTGTGACGATTTTGCCACAGGTCAAAGAAGCCCTTCCTTTGGGGCGTTACAATTGGAACCGCTCAGGAGGTCCTAACTTTGAAATTAGCCAAAGAAAAGGCGACCCCTCTTCTAACGAGGGAGAGAAAAGTCCTTAAAGACCGATTCGGGCGGATCGCCAGAAAACTGAGGATTTCTGTCACCGACCGGTGCAACCTGCGGTGCCACTTCTGTATGCCAGCCGATCCCCAGTGGCTCCCTAAAGACCAACTGTTGACCTACGAAGAGATCAGCCGGATCACCAAGATCTTGGTCGGGCTGGGCGTTCGGTCGGTCCGCCTAACGGGCGGGGAGCCCCTCGTCCGCAGAAACCTGCCCCACCTCGTCGCCCTCCTCTCTTCCCTCTCTGGGCTGGAGAGCCTGTCCTTGACGACTAACGGCTACTACCTCGCCGAACAGGCTCACGCCCTAAAGGAAAAAGGTCTCCAGAGCGTCACCGTCAGCCTCCATAGCCTTAATCGGGAGCGGTTTGACCAAATCGTCGGCGTTAAGGGGGTCTTTGACCGGGTGAACAAGGGTCTCCTGACGGCTCTGGAAGTCGGTTTTCATCCCGTGAAAGTCAATGTCGTCATCACCCGAGGCTGCAACGACGATGAAATCGTTGATTTCGCCCGCTTAGCCCGAAACCTGTCCGTCTCCGTCCGCTTCATTGAGTATATGCCCTTTGACGGACAAAAGATTTGGGACAAGGACCGAATGGTCAGCGGTGAGGAAATCCGAAAGACCATTGAAGCGGTGTTCCCCCTGACACCCTTACCGAGGACCCCAGGCTCCACTGCCGTCAACTTTGTCTTCCGCGATGGTGCTCCCGGCAGCATCGGGATCATCACTTCTATGAGCCAACCCTTCTGCTTTGACTGCGACCGGATCCGATTGACCGCCGACGGGAAAATAGTCCCCTGCCTCTTCAGCAAGGATGAATATGACCTAAAAACAGCCCTTCGCAGTGGTGCCAGCGACGACGAACTGGAAGAACTGATCCGTCGCGCTTTTTTTAAGAAGTTTGAAGGAGTAGAATCCCTCCTCCGCAAAGTGTCCACGATCCCCCACATCCGTCCGATGCACACCATCGGCGGTTAACAACAACCCATCCCCCTCCTAAACCCCATCAGCACCCTCTCTCACTTTTGTGCTTTTTATCAAGAGGACTTTTCTGTCCGTCCTATTTGTGTCCGGAATAGTTTCCTTCCTCGCCCTCTCCTACCATCGTAAACCGAAAAAAGGAACGGTTACGGTTGATGGTGGATAACGAAAGGGAAACAGAAAAAAGTTTTGCCGATCTGCCTCTTGAAGAACTCTTGAAGGACCCGACCCCCACTCAGTGGGTTCACCTGTTACCGACGGGTCAATTTCGTCATCCCCACTACGGTCTTTTGATCCTGGACCGACCCACCCTGGCAAAAATGAAGGAGCGCTTTGACGCTGGTCTTCTGGGTCGTCAGGTTCCGGTCAATTTAGAGCATCAATACACAACCGAAGGGGCAGCCGGGTGGGTCAAAGCCCTTGAGGTTCGTCCCGAAGGTCTTTTCGGGCTCATTGAGTGGACTGATTTGGGTCGGCAAGCGATCGCCGGCAAGAGATTCAAATACATTAGCGTGGAACTGGGTCCCGCCTATGACCCTGCTACCGGTCGTTACTTAGAATACCTCTTGACGGGCGTTGCCCTGACCAACCGACCCTTCTTCAAAAACTTAACACCCCTTACCGCCGCCGAACCCCGTTGGACCGTTAACAGTGACCCCCTAAACCTTCCTTTGGATAGTGATGAAGAACGATCCTGGGACGCCCAAGAAAGCGAAAAACGATGGCGTCAGTGGGTTTCTCCCGATGATCCGCACCAATGGGAGGGCGATGAGTGGCGGCGATACCGAAAGCGTTTCCTGGTCTACGATGAATCCCATCCTTATGTTTTAGAAGGTTACAAACTTCCTGTTGCGGATATCGTTGCCGGCTCACCCCGACTCATCAAGAGGGGTGTGATCGCTGCTATCGCTGCCCTCTCCGGTGCCCGAAAAGGTGTGAACCTACCGGATTCCGTCATTAAAGAAGCACTTCAATTAGCCCGTCAATGTGTTGAGCGTTTCTCTGAAGGAGGTGCTATCACAATGTCGGATCAATATTCTGATCCGAAACCACTGGATCCCAGCCGAATCATCCGGTTGGAACATCAGGTCCGACACCTGCAGGACCTGCAAAGGAGGGAAATCCTTTTCCGATCGCTCCAAACGATGCGGTTCAGCGACGGAAAAGCTGCCCTCTCTCCCAAAGCCTGTGAGCGCCTGGCAGAAGCGCTGATTCAGGTCAGCGAGCCGGTCGCGCGTCAAATTCTGGACGCCCTTTCCGAACTGCAACTGATTCCCCTCGGTGAGATCGGGTTTTCTTCTGTCACAGAACCGGATGGCGACTTCGTTGCAATCGTCCGAAGGATTGCGGATCAGAAAAACCTGAGCATTGCCGAGGCACTGAAGGAAGCCGCCGCTCAGAGACCCGACTTGGCTGCCCAATACTACCGCTTCCGACTCTAAGGAGGTGACCCTCAATGGCGAAAAGCGCACCGGCAATTGTCCTCACCTTTCCCGCTGCAGCGGACCTGAGCAACTATCAGTTTGCTCCCGTTACTTTGGATAGCAACGGGCAGGTGACTGTGGCATCGGACAATCAAATCAGCCTTGGAATCCTTCAGAACAAACCCAAAGAAGGGGGCGCTGCTTCCGTGATGGTGAGCGGAGTGAGCAAAGCGATTGCCGCCCAGGCAATTACCGCACCTCTCACCCCCCTCGTCAGCGCTGGAAACGGTCGGGTTCGCCCCGCATCCTCTTATCACACCCACACGGAAAACACTGCCGCATCCTACACACAAAACGCCACCACGCAGCCGGCTCAAGGTGGGTCCTTCATCATCGGCTATGCTCTTCGGTCCGCTTCCGTCGCCGGTGAGGTCATAGAAGTCCTGCTGGCTCCTTTCCGGTTCTGATGATCGCTACCTATTGTCAAGGAGGTGACGCTGGTGCCTGTCTCAGACCCAAGAGACCTGATCGTTGACACCCTGTTAACTCAAGTCGCCATCGCCTATCGTCCCGAGGGTTTCATCGGAACCCAGATTCTTAAGCCCGTTCCTGTCAAAATGGACTCGGGCAAGGTCGCTAAGTTTGGTAAAGATGCGTTCCGACTGGACAACTTCGCTCGTGGTCCGGGCAGCCGCGCCTTTCGGGTGGACTGGTCCCTGACCCCCCTCTCCTACTCCTGCACGGAATATGCCGTGGAAATCGCTGTGGACGACCAGTTAGTTCGCAACGCTCAGAGCCCTGTGGATCCCTTTACAGCAGCCACACAAATACTGGTGGATATGCTCACGCTGGACCAGGAGAGGAGGATCCTCACCGCCATCACATCGGATCCGTCGGTCCCTTCGTCCTCTCCTTCTGTCAAGTGGAACCAACCCAACAGCGCACCCCTTTCCGACCTTCGGGCAGCGATTCAAGCGGTGCAGAGGAACATCGGCAGGCGACCGACGACCGTGGCGATGAGCCGGCAAGTTTGGGAAGTCTTGCTGGACCACCCTCAGATAACGGACCGAGTCAAATACACGACCAGAGACATTACCGCCGATGTCATCGCCCGCCTCTTAGACTTGCGAGAGGTCCTGATCGGTGACGCCGACCGCAATACGGCTCCGGAAGGGAGACCGGACGACCTCCAATTCATCTGGGGTGACACCGTCGTCGTTGCTTTTGTTCCCGAATCACCAGGTCTGAACGTTCCTGCCTTCGGCTACTGCTTCACATCGGTCCCTCTCACAACCGAGCGCTACCGCGACGAACCCTCCTCATCCTCCGTTGTTCGTGTCCGCCACGCAACTGCGGAAGTCCTCACGGCTCCCGACGCCGGATACCTCCTCACCGATGTGTTAGCGTAGCCGAGGCTTTTTGGGGTAGGGGTCCTACACCCCTACCCCACCCAACTTTTGATGGGGAGAGTGGGGCAGGATGTTCCGAAACCTGGTCCGCAAAGTCGCTGTCCCTTTAACGCCTCTTGTTAAGTATTTTTCAGAAAAGAAACAAACCCGAAACAACCTGCCGACCAAAGAGTTAGGGTTTGGGGGCTCGGGCGCAGGCTCTTCTCTATCCTCTTTGCCTGCCGACGAATACCTTCCCGAGATATCATTTCCCCACAGCCTTTTTCTCTACAACAAGATGCGGCGATCCGACTCCACGATTCAGGCTGTGGAATACGCTCTCACCCTACCGATTCGGGCGACCGATTGGAGAGTGGAGGAAGGGGGATCATCACCATCTGCAAAGCAGGCGGCCGACTTAATCAACGAAACTTTTTTTGGTGGTATGACGATCACCTTTGATGATTTCCTCCGTGAGGCTCTCTTGGCTCTTTTCTACGGGTTTGTCCCTTTTGAAAAGGTGTATGAACAACGCAATGGGCTGTGGACTTATCGCAAACTGGCTCCCCGCCATCCGGCAACGGTGGAGTGTTTTCTGTTTGCTCCTGACGGAGGGTTAGAAGGTATCCGGCAATCAGGGGTAGACCCGACGGGGCGATGGCGGCAAGTGACCATCCCGATTGACAAGTTACTCCTCTTTATCTGGCGTCGGGAGTTTGGCAATCCTTATGGGTTCTCTCTTTTGCGCCCGATTTACAAACATTGGCTGCTCAAAGACATCTACTACAAACTCCAAGGAGTGGCGCTGGAGCGATGGTCAGCCGGCATTGCCGTCGGGAAGGTGCCCCGAGGCACTTCCGAAAGCGACCGAAACTTGCTGCTTAGCGTTTTAGAGAAACTCAGAACCCACGACCGAGCAGCCTTAGTCTTACCCGAGGATTTCAGTGTGGAAATCCTGGGGGGTCAGGTCGCTGCGACACAAGCCTTTTCCGAAGCGATCCAGCATCACGACACGATGATGGTCAAGGGTGTGTTAGCCCAATTTTTAAATTTGGGGCAGGGCGACATCGGTAGTTGGGCGTTATCCCGAGACCACAGCCAACTGTTCCTGTTAAGCCTCAACGCCGTTGCCCAATGGTTTGCCGACATCGTGAACCGGTATGCCATTCAACCCCTCTGCCAAATCAACTTTGGACAGGACTTTGACGAATTTCCCCGACTCACCTTCACCGACTTGAGAATGATCCTGCATCGGGACGACTTAGCCCGAACGGTTGCCGAACTGATTTCTCGCTCGGCACTGTCACCGGACAGATCGTTGCAAGATTTCTTGCGCAACTTATTGGATCTACCCCGATCGGGTGACTAACGCAACGGCATTGCAAATATTGTTGGGAAGCAGGCTGCGGTGCCCCTACGATGGGGCTGCAATGTTTTGCAAGTAGGCGGGTTTGGGGAAGACGATTTTTATCGGCTGGCGATAAATGGCGTGGCTCAAAACTAACTCACCCTTCTCCAGACGAGTGATGTGGGCTTTGACTGATGGGTCCAAAAAACGGTAATGGACAGCCGATAATTCCGCTGAGCCGGTCCGTCCGACGACAGTCGTGGAGCAGTTTCCGGCAACTCGTTCGTGAACGGCACTCATAAACTGCTCGGCACCGAACAGAATGACCCCCAAGGAGCGTCCCCGCTCGGCAATGTCAAGGACCTGTTCCAAGATCGGCGATGTTCGCTCTCGGGCAGGCGCATACTTGTTCAACTCGTCCACAAAGATGATCACCTTTTCCGGCAAATTATCCCGTTCGGGACCTTCCTCCGCATATAATGCATAAATCGTCCTTAAGATATCGCCAAAAACCAAAGTCTGCTCATCGTCGGTCAGTCTGGCAATGTCAACGACGGTCACCTCGCCTCCCCGAATCCTGCCAATCTCCTCACTTAAATTTCCGATACCTTCAGCCCTCTGCCGCACAAAGATACCGCTCTGTCGGGTTTGAACGATCCGGCGCATAATGCGACGAAAGCGAGCCACAGAAACGGCGCGCACATCGCCGACTGACCGCGCCTGTCCCGTCTCGGTGTCCACAAGGGGCGGTCCGTTCAGCAGAGCATTCCAGTCCGTCACCTCTCTCCACACACCCCTTGGTCCCCATCCCCCAGTCCTTGGGTCTGTGAGCCCTTGTGTAATCTCACCGACCAGCGCATTGATCGTGTCCCAAGGGTCGGGTATCTGTGAGAGCAGCAAGTCCAGTTTGTCGTAGGTATCTTGAAGCGAATAAGCAAACATACTCCAATTGCCCTGCGGTCGGCAAAAACTATTGGGATTACGTGTTCTTGGGGTCTCCTTGCCGTATGGCAACAAGTAGCGGACATTCTCAAAAGGTTTTGCACTCAAACCCAATCGTTCCCATAGTTCCTTCTGCTCCGGCTCCAGTCCTTGCTGAGGGGGTTGATCAATAGTGAGCAAGTCACCGTGCTTGACATTCAAAATGATGACTCCTATTTTGTCAAGAAACCTGAACCGCTCTGCTGATTGCAAGAGCGACTGCAAAAGAAACATAGCATAACTGGTTTTCGTTGCTAAGCCGGAGATGCCGGTGATATTGAGGTGGGCGCCCTCGGGTCCCAGCAGATAACGCGAGTCCAAATACACAACCGCTCGGGTCCCGTTGGACATTCGAATCAGACCTGCCGGCACCCGGTATTCTTGCGGAATTGTGTCCACCCCCAAAGCGTGCAGGGTAGAGGCGCCGTCAACGGTGCACTCGGAAATAGACGGATAGCCGGACCACAGTTCTGTGAAAGGGGATTTGACTCTGAAGATGTTGTAGCCAGTGAAGATGAGCGGCTGGTCTGCCATTAGGTAAACATTCCACGCTCTCCAGACTTCAGCAGCATAGTTGTAAACTGCTACTGTGCCATTGCCGTTGTTTGCTTTTGGGATTGAGGGAAGATAGACACGGACGTTTGTCAGCGAGTGAAATTGAGCATACTTGGTGTATTCAATTTTTGCCGAGCGGGCGAAAAGGAAGGCAATGGTTGACGGATTAGATGGACCACTCTCAATCGCCAGGTCACGGAATTCTATGTATTGAGAGCCCGAGGTATCAAAGAGAATGCCTCTTGTGTTTCCGTAGATGATCCTGCCTCTTTCGTAACCGAATCCATCACCATGGACGATCAGTCCACCACCCGGGCGATTGGTGATGTTAATGGTTTGGCTGACGATGTAGCGACCTTGTGCTAAATAGACGGAACTGGAACCGCTGTCAATGGCAGACTGAATGGCGAGAAAATCATCTTGGTCGTCGTCAGCCTTTGCGCCCCACCATTGAGGGATAGCCTTTTGCGAATTGTGCAATTGGATTTCGCCTGGCTCAAATCCGATGAATATCTGACGGTGCGGTGCGGTGATCGGCGCTCGGACGACAACACTAATTCTATCCTTTGCTTCCTTTTTTAAGTATCCTTCACCAACGAAAAAGAGGTGGACATCAGCAGGGACATTTAAGGTAGAAGTAATTGGTTGAGGTTGGTCAATGACCAGGGTTCTTGATTTTGCCTTGGCAATGGCTTCGGAAAAATCCTTAAAATTACCGGCTCGCACCATTTGTCCTTCTTTAACCCCCTCCACCGCCCATAAATAAAACGATCCTAAAAGGCTCATCACGATGATTAAGCCCGTTAGCAACCTCCAACTCGCCATCCTTTAGTCACCTCCTATGCACAAATCCGCTCATCGCATCTGTGAATGCTTTTGACATTGTGTGGCAAAGATCGGACTACCACGAAACATCTCCGATCGTTGGGTTCTTAAGGCATAGTTTTTTCCCATCGGTTTTTCATACGACCAAGCGTGTCTTCGCCTATTTGATGGATAAAAAGTTTCGTAACCGTCGTCAGCAACTGTCGGAGACTTGTGGAGCAGGGTATCTTATAAGTTTTGGTAAGCCATCAAGTAATTGGTGTCAACTTATGGTTTCTGATTAATGATTGGTGCCGGCAAGGCGGGCAACCAAGGCTTGCCGCACATAGCCGAAGATTTGCGACAGTTGCGGATTGGTAAGCGCATTGAGTGCTCTACGAAATTGAACCACTGTATTTCTAATGCTACTATAAGCCCGACAAAGTGCGGGACGAAGGGACGAAGACTTCGTCATTGCGTTGGCAAACTCAATCGCCTTGTCCAAACCGTTTCGGGCGGCATAGCGGGACCACTTGGTCCACTCAGATGGCGTCACGCCGACCAGGCGACCGGCTATTTTTCTGGCGAGTTTGACCATTTCATCAGTATCCATCAATACATCCCCCCTGGGCATGATCTACCGGGAGATGCGGAAAGAAGGTTTTTTAAGTCTGTCCGTGACTCTTGGTGGATCAGTTCACGATTGGCTTCATTGATAAAGCGGACGAGTTCTGTTTCCATATCCGCTCCGGATAGGATTTTCATCAATCCTTGCGCAGCCAAGGTGGCAAGGGAACGATTCTGTTGCTCTTGCATCAGATGGAGTTGGCAAAAATCAAACCAAACAGATCCGAAGCAGCGGGGTTTAGCACCACCGATTTTGGGTGCCCATTCCCGCTGTAAATTGGTCCCATCGGTGGACCATCCCATAGCGATAATCAGCAGCCCCAATTCGGCAGGTTGGAGGTTTTGGAAGCGAAGGGAGGAGCAGAAGACAGCATTCTTCGGCACGGCTTCCACAAAAATGAAGTTCCTTTCTGGACTGTTGTTTTGTGCAACAGCGGCAGAACCAGGAATGTAAAACTTTCTCCCCAGACAGCTTCGGCTGGGTGACCAAAGTTCCCCTATTTTGACGACTTCTGTGTTAGTTTCAGAAGTTAGGTAAGCATCGCCAAAGGAAACCCGCCCTGCCAAGCCTGTGGTGCCGAAGATCCGGCAGGCAGGGCACAGTTGCCAATTCTGTATTGTTGGACCGCCAGCGATGCACCTCTGGTGATAGGAACCGGTCCGTTCGCCGTGAAGAACACAAGAATTAGAGATGGCTTCAACAATGGATCTTATCGCACCCTTGATGCTGGCTCCAGGGATGGCAATTTTCCCATTGACCCGGAAAAAGGTGCGCCACACATCGGGTTCGTTGCTATGACTGTCCGGCTTAAATTCGTGGTCGCCAGACCCGACGAAGAGATAGTCCGAAGCAACCTTAATAGAAAAGTCCAACTTTCCTGTCAAATTGGTAAAACGATCAAGAGTCACTGGTGCAGTTTTTTGTGGGGATTGCTGGGGGAGACAAATCCAACAAAAGGGTTTAGGTTCCTGTTGGCGTTGTCTCATTTGCTATCACCCCTCTCATACTGAAGAAAACGGGAACTCCATTGCGATAGAAAACCCGGGAGCGGAGGCGCCCCGAAGACGAATTAATGACGGGATAGCGATCAAAGGAGGGGGAGAACTGGGGTGCTTTAAGGTCAATCAATTGGATTGTTTGTTCCTCGCAGGACCAGTTTCCAGCGACAGGTGTAAGGTGAGGAGAGTGAATTTCTCCATCGCTGAGGACAAGGACTTGAAAAGAGGCATCGTTGGTGCGCCACCAGCGGACTTCGCATCGGTCATTGAAGGCGCATCCTTGATCGCGCATTGTCGTTGAAAAGTCCAGTTGACCGGCATCCCAGGACACTTGCAGGTTCACCTGCAACTCGTCTCTCAATTGTTGCAACT
Organism: Candidatus Caldisaccharidevorator malaysiensis; assembly: GCA_025057575.1. GTDB lineage: Bacteria > Armatimonadota > Fervidibacteria > Fervidibacterales > Fervidibacteraceae > Caldisaccharidevorator > Caldisaccharidevorator malaysiensis. The sequence continues at coordinate 22,861 of JANXBO010000018.1, read as the reverse complement.
GCTCTTCAGTCAGAGTTGCGTAATAGGCAAAAGCCGTCATAAAATCCGTCATAGGGGTTCCTCCAAGAGAGAAAGAGACTGGATGGCTTTCCGGGCAAATTCTCGCCACTGATTGCCTTCATACTCTCTTCGGACAAAAAGGATCCGATCCTGTTCTTTAAGGGGAGGAACGCCCGTTATCCTATCCTGCGCCTTGAGTCCGTAAGATTGGCGGTCGGTTTGGGGCATCAGGGCTCCGACCCCGAGAATTTGATCGGAAGGAATTGAGCATCTTTTGGGCATTTCAACAAAAAATTGTTGCACACAGAAGGTAACCTGTCCGAAGCCACGGTTTTTTCCAAACCCGATGGCGACGAGACCCTGATTGAGGGCATCTATCGTCAGAGCGATCAGTCCCAATTGCCAAGTTTCAAAGTTCTGAAGGATGAACGACCCGCGAAAGGAGCCGGCAATAACGCTCTCCATTTCAAAGGGACCGACGGCAACGGAACCTTTCTGCCGAGAGATCGCAACGCCATAGCGCACTTCCGTCTGAACCGGACTATTCGGCAGGACATCGGTGAAGGACAAACGACCCCGCAATCGGGTGTTTCCATAAATCTTGCAGGTCAAACACGATTTCTTGTAGATGTCCCAAGAAGCGTCGCGTTCAGTGAAGTCTCTCGCACACGAATGCCCCGGAAAGGGTTCGCATGCTTCTTTCCCGTTGGTCCTCAAAATTCTTTCACAGAAACTGCGAAAAACACCCTTCAAGGAGGAGCCGGGAATGTAGACCGTTTCGCCATTGGCTGTTTGGGTGCGGACGAACTGCATATCGGGAAGAGACGGGTTGGGGGACATCAGTCCGGACTTAATGAGAAGGGGTCCCTTTGGTGTTATTTGGAAATCCATTTGAAAGGCGTTGTAGAGGGTTTTATGCATAACACTCCCTCCTGCATTGAAGAGACGAGGCAAAAGACTTAAGGATGTCGGTGACCGGGATGGTGCGAAGACCTTTGCCCTCTACGAGGTAATTGAGAAGGTCTTGTGCCTCTATCCGTTCTATCTTGATCTCTGAGATCTGTCCCCAGCCAACGCCGCGGGTCGTTTTACCGCCTAAGGGGACCTCGCTGTTGCCGACGCCGTTCAAAGCGAGGAGAAGGATCGCCAATTCTGATACCGGAACATTTTCTGCAACGATTTGAAGAAAGAATTGAGCGCCGGCAGGCACGGTCTCAAAGTCATAAAGCACCCTTGGTCTTGCCGTGCCCAGGTCCCGGTCTATTCCGACGCCATTGCGAATCTCAGTCAAAAGAAGCATTTGATCTTTGTTGACCAAGGGAGCGTCCTGAAAAAGGATTCGGGAAGCGATCCAGGGCGAGCCGAAGAGGCGGCAAGCGGTGCAGGACTTTTCTAAGAGGGCAGCCGCTAAGCCTTCGTCATTAAGCCTGCCATCAGAAGTAAACTTTTGCACCAGGCATCGTCGGCAGCGGGAACAATTGTCACAACAATTCCCCCGACAGGCTTCACACCGGTTGCAGGGTTTGGGGCATCGGGCAACGACGCATCTGTCCACCTCATCAAAGGGGTCGCAGGACCAAAGTTTTTGACAGTTCAAGGTTTTTTGCATCTGATCACAGGTTCTCAGGAGCCTTTCTGCATAGGACCGGACGACACCTTTTAAGGAGGAACCAGGGATGTAGGGAACCCCCTCCGGTGACTTGACAACGGGCAGGTCCGACCCTTCGGGCATTAGCGAAGCGCCCCTGCCGATGGAAAGAGCCGTCTTCATCGTCAATATCGCTTTTAGGATCGTCCGGCTTTCAAACTTAAAAAATGGTCCCACGACGATCTACCTCCTCAATCAGGACCCGTCTGCTTCAAATGGGTATCTCATAGAGGCTACTCCGTTTCCGCTGATCCACTTGTTGCCTGTCCCCGAAGGGCGACGAACCATCGCACCAGAAAGCCGGTGTATAAACGAACGAGATGGAGTGTGACGGCTTTGCTGGCTTCCGTGCTAATGTCGTGTGCCATTTTTTTCAGTTCTTCAATATCGTCAAGAACTTTCCCACCAAAGTTGTTATGCTTCCATCCCCTGTTTCCTCCTTCGCGACCCATCTGGTATTGGATGAAGAGTTTCAACGCCTCTACCGAGTCGGTGGAATCCGCCAGGTTCTTGAGGTTGGCAAGTTGAGACTTTTCCAGACCACTCTCAGGGCTGGAGATTTCGGTCTTTTGGACTGTCCGATGTGCCATACATACCAGTTTGTCCATCTTTTCTTGATCAATCTTCCTCAGGATCGCTCCGCTGACGGTCACACCGGATTCACCTCCTGATGAAAGGGGTGACAAATCAAAACTTCTCCTATCCCATCGGGGACCCGATCACCGACGCCGTTGGTTTCCAACGATTGTAAAAAGGGCAGTATCTGATCTTGAGGCGAAGGGGTGTGATAAACATACACACTTCCCTGACAGGCAGCAAGGGAGGTGGGTTTGGGCAAACCCCAGGCGGTGGAAAATCCTCCGGTAAAGGTCGGTTGGGTTGCCCACCAGATGGGTTGCAAGAGGTTACCGTCAAGTCGCAGGGTGAGTTTCAGGGTGGGCAGTCCGTCGGGGTCCTTCAGTATCGCGGGAGAGAGGAGGTCCACGCTGAAGTAGGTTCCTTCAGGTCGGGGAACGGGGTGATTTCTGGGAAGGACCAGGTCTGTTAGTTCGTCCCAGACTTGGCGCAACCGATCGTTGAAGAGTCGCAGTCTTTCTTCAATGGAAAGGTGACGGACGGATACTTGCTCAATCTCGGCACCGCCGAAACCGCGGCTGGTCATCGCTCCGATACCGACTTTTGAGACGGCGGTTTTCAAGTCATCCACGAGGCTTGGGGCGTCGGTCCACAGCCTGCCGATGAAGGAGTTGCGAGGGCGGAGGGCGACGACGCGATAGAGCATCTGCTCCTGGGACGCACGCCTTTGGCGGCTCAGGGCGACCTTGGTCACCAAACCCTTTTCCACGGTAACTCTGACCCATCCGCTGTCCAACTGGGTGTAGAATCCGCTGACAGGTTCCATTCGGGACCGGCAGGGCTGACCGTTGGCATCGGGGATCGTGCAGCGCAGGATCATCGGGACGGGAAAATCAAAGCCCTTCTTTTTTATTTCCCAATAGACCAACTCAATCAAAAGACTGTCCCGAATGCCGTGTGCTTGGTCTTGGTCACCGTCGGTCCCTTGACGATTGGGCTGGGATGGAAGGTTTCGGAATCCCCCTTTGAACTTGCACTCCAGAGCCGTCATCGGGAAGGGTAGGGGATAAGCAAGGTCTGTGGGACTGGGGAAAAGGTTTCCGATGCGGATTCTTTTGACCAATTGGGGGATTTCCCCTTGCCGCCCGCTGATTTGGAGCCATCGGGCGAGAGATCCCATAAGGAGACCCCCGGGTATGTAGTTTTGAGACCCAAAGTAATCGCCCCGCTGTTTTAACTCGCCCGGTCTGATCGGCTCCTTGGGACGAAGGACAAGGAAGCACTCTTTCATCGGGTCGCTTCTCCTGTGGACGGGGTCAGGTCAATGAGATAAAGGTTGAGGTCCTCTTCGGAAACAATCTGGTCGTCAACGGTCGCTTTCAATTCCGTCAGAGAGAGCCATCCAAGACCACGGGAGCGGGCGCCACCGATGGCGAAACCCATTTTGCCCGCCAGCCAAAGGATGGCGGATGCCTTCTTCGCCTCCTCGTCATTGGGAAAAAGACCATAAACGGTGACGACCAAAGAGGTGGGGTAGGCGATTTCAGTGGAGAAGAGTCGCTCCTCGTAAGCGGTTTTTCGGTGCCGGCTGAGGGAGACGCTGGTTTTGACGAGCCGAGGAGAGTCAGCGAGGACGGCGTCAGAAAAGCGAAGAGGGGATTGGCGCCGAGGGTGACCGAAGAGACAGCAGGTAAGGCACTTTCCGCAGATGGTCGTCGGTTGAGAAGAATCGCAGATCGGCAAACCCATACCCCTCAAGGCTCTTTCGGCGGCATCTCGCAGCCAGCCTTTGATGGTCGTTGCCGGCACGACGGGGTCTTTACTTTCCGCCCAGTCTAAAATCAGCGATTTATCGGTCCACAGTTCCGCCCGGTCCCCAGTGATGTGAAGTCCCGAAGAAACGCTAAAAACCATTTCAATTTGCAAAGAGACCGTCATTGCAGACCCTCGCTACCATACGAGTGGGCATTCAGTTCTACCAACTCCAGAGCGTCCAAAAGGGCTGTCTGACACTCTCCGGAGGGGTCAAAAACCCAAAATTCAACTCCTTTTCGTGCGCCCCCTCTCTGGGTCAGAATCTGAGACAACTGATTCAGAGCGTCTGTCAGTTCCCTTGACCGTTCCCCCATTCGGGCGGCTTGATAAAGGGTCGTGTTGACCGAGAAGAGGATCCCACGAGGAAGGGATTCCGCGATCAGTCTTCTCTGGCTGGAAGGAAAGGAGGCGAGAACCTTCGCCTGCTCCAGAAGAGAAAAGCCTTCCTTGACGGTGTAAGGGCGGGCGGTCAGCGAGTAACGAATTTGTTCCGTCTGAAAGTGGAACAGGGGTTGGAGAATGTCATCGGGGTTTTCGGAAACGACTGGGTCTCGCAACCAGAGATGGCAGAGGGTGCCCTCCGGTTGCTGTTTCGCCAGGCTCTTGGCTTTTCTCAAAAGACCGGTTGCTAAATCAAAAAGGAAGCGGACCGGATACTTGACATCGGCGATCACAAGACCTGCCGACATCGTCAAGGGAACGGTTCCGGGAAGATTGAGGATTTGGATAATTTGGCGGATCTGGGGATGGTTTTGAAAGTTCTGCAAAACGCGGAGCGCCAACAACCAGCCGGCGCTGGCTCTGGTAACGACGACTAAGTCGTCACCGCCGATGGCGATGATCTCAAAGGGCAAGGGACTTTCGGAGAGCCGTTCCGGTCCGAAGGTCTCAAAAAGTCCTCGGAAAAGAGCGTCTTTGGTCCCGTTGATGAGGGCGGATGAGACCTTCTGAAAGTCATCGGGATGAGAGACCCAGCGGAGCAGGTCGCCCATATTGTTCCCATCGGCGTAAAGGAGAGCGATCTTCCCTTCCGGTCCTGCCAACTGGTCCAAGTCTTCGGGTCGGGCACCGATCTCGCCGATCCCTTTTTCCTCTTTGACCCATTGAGCGAAGTTTTCGGTGAAGGCGGTTCGTTGCTTTCGCCCCCGCTCTCTCTTGATTTGGCACCAGGAGCAGAGCCAGTCGGCGGTCACGGGATCCCTCTGGCTGGCAGGTCTCTTCCCGCAGGACTGGCACCGTTGCTGAAAGGGCAAGGCTTCAATAAAAGGGGCGATGGTTTTGCGCCTCTTTTCCCGTCGCAACAGGGCGACCAGGAAAGTCAGCCATTCACCGAAGCCTTTGACCGGTTTAGCCGGAGGGGACGGAAGGTGACTGATCAGAAGGTCCTGTGCCACGCCCTGCTTCGGACCCTCACTCAGCCCCTCCTCACCGACGATCGGTCCATGATTCAAATCTTTATACCGAACCGGTTCTGAAAGAACGACCGTTATTGTCGCCAGATGGGTCTTGGTTTGGTAAAGGTTTTCAATCTGATCTTTTAGAGACTCCGCTTGGTCCGCCTTGACGATGGCGAGAAAGCCCCCACCGGCGCAGTAGAGTAAGTAGTGTTCCTTTAAGAGTTGGCGGAGACATTCCTCCACGTCTGTGAGAAGGGTGCTGGCGCCTCTGATTTCAGGCAGGCTGTTGGTCTCGTAGACAAAGGACTTGATGCTATCTACATCGCCCAAGAAAAGGCAGACGGGATCATCCGGACCAAAAGGGAAGTGCCCCTCAATGCCCTGCTCCCGCCCTGGTTCCCTCAAGACCAAATCCGCCTCACAACCCAGCGCCGAACCGCCGTCCCACCACCGGAAACACCATCACCGATTTCTTTTTAGTTTTTCACTATTGTTGAACTTTGTCAAGACCCGCAGGGGTCAAGCCTCTGTTCATTCCCAGGCAGACCGATCCCCTTCTATCGGTCTTGTAATAGGTCCTTTGTGTCTAAGACCAACACCGAGCGGGGACCGGATAATAGGGCACTGCCTCTAACTGTCAAGAGACTAATCGCTGCTTTCGCTGAGGTGGGTCAAAGAGACCTCAGAAAAAGAGGTGGTGCCGTCGCCGTCCTGCAGGATTTGGTGGGACAATTTTTGAGCCGTTGGTCTATCGGTGATGAGTTCTACCTTGAGAGTGTCTGCTTCCTCAGTGATCTGGTGGACGGTGCCGTAGCGGTAGAGTTGAGAAAGGAGAGAGGGTTGATCACGGGGGATGTGGGCGGTGATGCGAACGAGCCGTTGGTGGCGATAGTGGTGGAGGAGGGCGTCCTTGAGTCTGTCCAGTCCCTGCCCCGTCAGTGCCGAGATGGGTAAGGCGCCGGGGTAGCGGTTGAGGATGGCTTCTTTATCCCATTCAGGGGGAATAGCATCCCATTTATTGAAAACCAAAAGAACGGGTGTGTTCGTGACGCCGACTTGAGTGAGGGTTTCCTCGACGACGGCAATCTGGTGGTCCATTTTGGGATGAGATGCGTCGGCAACGTGAAGGAGCAAATCGGCAGTGCGCACTTCTTCCAGCGTGGCGTGAAAAGAAGCAATGAGATGAGGCGGGAGGCGGCGGATGAAACCGATGGTATCGGTTAAAAGGACCTTGTGACCGTTGGGGAGTGTGAGGATGCGGGTGGTGGCGTCCAAGGTGGCGAAGAGTCGGTCTTCTACATAAGCGTTCGCCTTGGTTAAGGCGTTGAGAAGGGTGGATTTGCCCACATTGGTGTAACCGACTAAAGCGATGGTGAACAAGTCTTTCTCTTTGCGGGCACGAACGATCCTGCTGGCTTGACCTTGAATGTGACGGATTTGTTTGAGGAGATCGGCGATCCGCTTCTTTGCCCTCCTTTGGTCCACCTCTAACTGGGTTTCGCCCGGTCCTCGGGTGCCGATGCCACCCCCTAGTCGGGAGAGGTGCCGCCACATTCGCCGCAGTCGGGGGAGTAGATATTGCAATTGCGCCAGTTCCACCTGGGTCTTTGCTTGCAGGGTCCGAGCCCTTTTGGCAAAGATGTCCAAGATTAGTTCCGTCCTGTCCACCACCCGGAGGTCCAGGGCTTGTTCCAGATTTCGGACCTGAGCGGGTGAAAGGTCCTGGTCCACCAGAATCAGGTCCGCCTTGGCTTCTTTTGCTTTGATGCTGATTTCTTGGACTTTTCCTTTCCCGATGAAGAAGGCGGGGTGGATTTCTTGGACTTTCTGCCGGACCACCCCGATGACGTCCGCACCTGCCGTGTCGGCAAGCGCCTTCATCTCGGCGAGGGATTCCTCAGGGTCGTAATCCGGTCCCCTCTCCGCACAGACTAAGAGGGCTCTCTCTCGGTGAGGTGCTCTTGCGACTGTCGCCATCCTAAAAGATTATTGTATCACCCTTTCCTTCAGGGCTGAGAGGCGGAGACCAAAAAGGTGCCTTTCGGGCAGGGCAATCCTGGGCAACCTTTGCCCCCTTGGGGCTGTATTTTGTAGACGAGGGGTTCGGATGGAAGAACGAACGCTGGTGGAGCAGGCGACTCAAGGCGATGATGCCGCCTTTCAAGCACTGATCGCCCTTTACCGACCGAGGCTCCTTTCCATCGCCTACCATCTTTTGGGCGACCGGGAGGAGGCGGAGGATCTGGTTCAAGAAGCCCTCCTGCGTGCCTTCACCCGTTTAGGCTACTACGATCCCGCAAAGGGTTCTTTTCTTAACTGGCTAACGGTGATTATGGTTCGGTTGGGTGTCAATTGGATCGGTATGGGCAGGAAAAGGGATTCTGTTCTCGTTTTGGAGTCCGAGGTTGCCGAGTCGTTTCGCAGCGGGGTTGACCTGTGGGACGGGCTGGAACAGAGAGAGACAGGTCGGGAAATGGAGCGGCGGCTGGTGATTCAAAAAGGTTTAGCCCTGTTGCCGAGGCAACAAAGGGCGGTTCTTCTCCTCCGCTACACCGAAGATTTGACCGTTAAGGAGATCAGCGAGGCGCTGGATGTGCCCGTCGGAACGGTCAAGTCCTGGCTCTTTCGGGGTCGTCAGACCCTTCGGGCTTATCTGAAGGAGGCCGGTCTGCTGTGAATGAGTTATGCCAGCGGCTTCTGCCCCTACTCCACGATTGGATTGAGGGGATGGGGGATGAAGAGGATCGGATGCTTGCCCGATGCCACTATGAGGTCTGTCCGCACTGTCGCAAAGTCGTGGACGAGTGGCGTGCTTTGGGTCCTTTTCTCAAAGACTCGGTCCTGTCACTGGAACAGACTTTAATAAGGGGAAAGGAAGAGCCCGTTGTGCTCAGAGCGTCTCCCGTCGTTGAAGTTGCCGTGACGACGGTTCTGTCTACCCTGGGGATTGCGTTTTCGGTCTATTTTTTGGGTGCCGTCGGCACTTCCCTTCTTCTTAAATGGAGTCTCTGGCTGTCGGGTGCGGGACCGTGGCTGGACCTGATTTGGGATATCGCTTACCGGTTCGCCTAAGCGCCTAAAGAGGGGGTCCCTTTATGGAGGATCCAGTCTCCCGAGCACTTGGTCCGATCAGCGGGGTGTTCGCTGTTCTTTTCGTCTCCGCCATCTTAACGGGTCTGAGCCTGTTGGTGTCGGCGATGTTTTCCGGTTGGGTCGTCCACAAGATGAGGATGGCAGACCAAAGTTCCCGAACCTGTTTCTGGTGGGGTCTGGCGGTCAGCCTGATCCTCTTGATCTTGGTGGCAGTCCTGGGGCACTTCGGAGAACAGTATCCGCCCCTTTCGGTGGCAGCGGGAATTCTTGCCGTCTTGCTCTTCGTTCTGGCGTCCTTGGGTCTTGTCCCAGTCGTTCGGCTCGTCGGACGAAAGGTCGGTCAACTGACCGATCGGGACTTTTCGCCCTTTTGGGAGACCAGTGTTGGGTCCCTGACTCTGATTCTGTCTGTCTTCTTTCCGGTCATCGGTTGGGCTCTGTTTCTCTATTGGACCTTTGTCGGTATCGGGACGGTCGTGGCACCGGTGTGAAAAAGGAAGGAGGGAAGAGCAATGAGGGCGGTCACTTACGTTGCTTTTCTGATTGTCGGTTTCGCCTTGGGTGTGTTTGCAACGGGTTCGGTCCGGACGGCTCAGCCACCGTCCATTGAAGAAGTGGTCAAGAAGGTGGAACAGGAACTGGACGAAAGCGGACGGCATATGGTCACAGAGGTTTGGGCGTTAATCGCAACTCTGAAAGACGCAGTGAAAGAGGCACCGGTCCCTATTGCCCCAATGCCCCATATGGAAGAGAAACTCAAAAAGGGTCTTGGTCGGGTCTTAACGGCTGCTGAAGTGCTGGCAACCGTGGCTTTCATCAGTGTCTTTGAAAAAACGGTCGTTGCCAACCCTCAAGCCGATTGGTTCGTGCGGGACCGCGTCAGCCAGTTCTTTAAGATTTCATCCACCGACCTGGAAAGCCTCCGAAAAGAGATGACCTGGTCCAGTATCATCGTCGGTCTGGGGATCGCCAAGGCGTCGGGAAAAGATCGGGAGACGGTCCTTTCGGAGTATCGGAAAACCAAAGCCTGGGCAAAGGTCGCCCTGGATTTGGGCGTGCCCCCGGAGGGTCTGAAGAAAGCCTTGGAAGGTCTCTTCCCTAATTAGCCTCACTTAATGGGACGGACCCGAAGGGCATAGCCGTCCCGAACATAGTTGAACCGGTAAGCCAGTTCGTCGGTATTGAGGTGGATGCGGCGAAGGCGCTCGTCAATGGAGCGTAACAGCCGCACCGCCTCGTCCGATTGAGCACCCACTCGCACGGGCAGCGACGAGAGAAGGAAACCGACCAGAAGACCGGCGACGAACAGTAATACACCCATTCGCTGGCTCATCCTGATCCCTCCCAGGCTGATTATGACAAAGCGTCTTTTTATGGATCCTGCCGTCGCCGTGACAAACTTGCGATGAGACTTTGACGAAAACGAGAGGTGCGGTCCCAAACTTGAGGGGTCACCACTGAAGGTGGGCGATCGGTGACGACGGCTCTGGTGAGGCACCACCAGAGGAAAGGAGCCAGCCCGAAAGAGGCTCTGTCGGTCCGATCCCCAGACCTTCTTTGAGGTCCCCGACCACCCTTGCATAATCAAGTGCCCTTCCGAAATGATCCTCTCTGCCCCGAACATAAGTTCTTTCTCCCTGAGCGTTGATTTCTATGATGTAGTTCATTAGGTGACGGACTAAGCTCTCTGTTTCCCGTAGCCCACGCCTCGGCAGAACGATCTTCCCCGTTGTGATCGCGTCAACCGTTCCGTCCATCAGTTCCGTCCGGTTGATGTTGAGGACCTTCACCGGCTGTCCAAATTCCTTGTCTTCTTCCCCGACGGTGGTCCCCTTCGTTGCCGTATCGTAGATCAACATTCCCTTCACCTTGGGCGCCAATTCCCGCACCAGTTTCTTAGCGCTGTCCTTGTAGGGCATCGCGTTGATCCCGATCGCTTTCACTTTCAGGTCCTCAACCCGGTGCTTGATCGCTTCCCACTTTCCCGGTCCCTTCAGTTCCTCTATCCAGATCACCCGCAGCCGACCGTCCGCACCGGCTTCCAGCACCACCAGATGATTGCTGTCGCCCACATCCACGCCTGCCACCCGAACCGCCGCCGGGTCCAAGATGCCCAAGGAATGGTCACCGTAAAAGCATCGCTCGGCGGTGATCGGCTGCCGTTCGCCACCGGCGTAGGGGAACCCCAAAACCGAATTAACGAACCGCTCTTTCAAGCGGATGGAAAATTGCGCCCGATGCCACAAACTGGCAACTTCCCCTGCCGTCATCGTGGGGCTGTAAAGTTGCGACAGATGGTAGCCCCGAATCTCCCGATCGGGATATTTGGCAACCCATTCCTTTTTCAGAGCCATCAAGTCAGGTAACTCAGTCTGACAGTCAGGGCAGCAGTAAGACCATTCCCAGTCCCTTTTCCAAGATGACGGGTCCCAATCGCTGCCTGTTATCTTCCTGCCCGATCGGTCGGTCCCCATCAGGACTGCTGGGAAACTTTCCTCTAAGTTAAACCAGTGCCCCTGGGGGCATTGCAAATGCCAGAACCGCTGATCACTCATAGCAAACCGTTCGTCAATGCCAAAACCGACCGCCGTGGGCTGGCTGAACCAGCGCTCCCACTTCAACGAGGAATGATACAACCGTTCCTGCAGTGCCACCGTCAGTTCCGGCTTAAGGGTCTCTACCTCGTCAACGAAAATGGCATCCAGGGGAACCATCCGCACATCGGCTTCCGACTGAAGACCCATATAAAAACACCAGCCGTTCCAAAGTTTCTTCAGCCGGACATTGTCCCGGAGGCGGTATTTCTTCGGAAGTTGGGGAGCGTCGGAGTCCGACGACTGGTTTTCCAATGGATCGGAAACGAGGGCTTTCAAAAGAACGGGATTGGCGGCGATCAGAGGTTCCACTCGTCTTTGAACCTGAAGCCTCATATAGGGGACCGATTTGAGAAAATATCCCGATGAGTAACCTCGTCGAGCCAGCCAAAACTGAAGGCGGATCATCAATTCCGTAACGCCCTTCTGAGCCGCTTTTTCCACGATGACGACCTGGCTGCGGTCAGCGGCGATGGCGATTAAATCGTCGTGATCATCCAGCCGGTAAGCTCTTCCGTCGGGCAGGCGAAGGGAACACAGGAAGGCGATGGGATCGTCCTGCCGGGGTCGGGAAACTCGCTTTGGGGACTTTTGGACCAGCCCGATCAGACGGGAGCCCAGGTCTTTTAAGGACCAAAAGGCATCCCTTAAGGGATCAAGCAAGACCCTTCTTCTCCCGAACGTAGCGGACCAAAGCCGCAGCGTCGTCATCTCGGAGTCCCCAAGTGCTTCTCCGGATGTGGGTCTCCGTGCCGACCAGACGCAGATGGAGCCTTTTTGCCAGTTTGTAGACCCGATCGTAAGTCCAAACTTCACCAGTTATCTGGCTCAACTCTTCGGCAACTCGTCCAAGGGGAACTTTTTCACTGTTCATTCCTTCTCCTCCTTGCCCCAAGCCTTGTCCCATTGACTTGCTTTGTTTATGTGATATCATACAGTATGATAGCACACAGACCCGCCGGCGTCAAGAGCAGAGGAGGGACAACAAAATGTCCGGCATCGGGGTCCGGATCAAAGCCTTAAGAGAAAAGATGGGCTGGACGCAGACGGAACTGGCGAAAAGGAGCCAGATTGACCGGAGCCTGATTTCCCAATGGGAGCACGGGAAGCAGGATCCATCGGCAAAGCATTTGTTTAAATTGGCACGGGCTTTCGGTCTTCCAGCGGAGGCGCTTCTCTTTGACAAGGAACTGGTCCCGACGGGACCCCAGGGGGAATTGCGGCTACCCGTGATGAGCCGGGTGAAAGCCGGGACGGCTGCCCCGCCAGTTCCTGTTGAGGATGAAACCGTCAGTGTGACCCTTGAGGAAGCCCTCGCCGCTGATGCGGTCATTGAGGTGAAGGGCGACAGTATGCTGCCCGAACTCCATCCTGGTGACCACTGTGGCGTCCGGTGGCAGGATCACGCTGCTCACGACGACCTGATCGTTGCCCTTATTGACGACTTTGACGACATCACGGTCAAACGATTTCAGAGCAAGGGCGACCACTTTTTGCTGGTTCCCTCCAACAAAGCCTATCCTCCCTATTCTTCCAAACGCCATCGCATCCGGATTTTGGGGAAAGTCATCTGGGTCAAGAGGTGGTATGAAAGAGGGTAAGTCATTGGCGGGTGCACCAGAACCCGATTTTCAAATGACTCTTCCGATCAGCCTGACAATACCAAAGCGGAGCAGACACTGCAGTCAGGGCGGCGCTTAATGGGGATGGTGGTGAAGGTCATTGTGTGTTGATCGGTGATCAGATACCGCCCCGCCAAGGTGACACCGATCCCCAAGAGAATCTTCAGAACTTCCGACGCCTGAATCATCGCAATGAGACCCGGCGTGACACCGACCACGGGAAAGGTGCCCGGGGGAGGTCCTTCCTCAAAGAGACAGGCAAGGCAGGGGGTTTCTCCAGGCAAAATGGTCGTTGCCCTCCCCTCCCAGCCGTATATGGCTCCGTGAACGAGAGGTTTCCCTTGCCGAACGGCATACTGATTTAAGAGCAATCGTGTCGGATAATTGTCCAAAGCGTCCACAATCACATCGGCATTTTTTACCAACTGAAGCAGTGTCTCCTCAGTTATCATCTGCTCAATTGGGACGATCGTCATTTGAGGATTGAAAATCTGTAGTTTTTCGGCAGCCGATTGCACTTTCGGTTTCCCGATATCAGCGGGTGTGTGAAGGATCTGCCGGTTCAGGTTGGTGATTTCCACCCGATCGCTGTCAATTAAGATCAGCGTCCCGACGCCGGCAGCAGCCAAATAGAGGGCGCAGGGACAACCCAGTCCCCCGATCCCGCAAACGGCAACTGTCGCCCTTGAAAGGCGTTCCTGACCCTCCCATCCCCATCCCCACAGCCTCATTTGCCGGTCGTATCTTTGAAAAAGTTCGGCACCCAATTGCTGTTCCTTCACTTTCGTCGCCTCCCGAAGAAAGGATTTGCGAGAGACCAAAAAGGGGCTGTCGGGTGACTCCCCATCACGGGGCACATCACTGAGACGGGAAACCTAACTGTTACCGTCACAGCGCTACGGTTTTACTTCCTTCTAAAGTGCAAGATCGTAACGGAATGGCGGGGAAGGGCGAGGCGAAGGGCGTCCGTCACCGACAAAATCTTTGCCTCGGGCTTCACCTGGTCCGGTTCTTTAAAGGTGTTGGTGTCCATAAAAGAAGGGGACCACAGTTGCCACATCTCTACCGGTTCTGCAGGGGCAAAGGTGCCAATGTCAAGGGACAAGGAAAGGGACTCTTCCGGATGGCGATTGATGAGGGATACGAAAAGGCTTTTTTCGTCAGCGCTCAGGCTGGCGGAAGCGTCCAGGATCGGTGTCGGACCGCCGACGGGAGCCGTTCCCGACGGCGTTGCCACCTTTATCGGTAGGCGCCATTTGCCGGTGTTGCGCACATAAAGCCAGAAAGCCCAATAGATCGGCGTTTTCACCACCTGAGTAGCGCTGGTCCTGATCGCCCCCAGAACATTGACGGTTTGCGCCAGATTCGCCATTTCCACAAAATCACTACACCGATGGAGGGTGTGGAACACAGCAGCAGCAAACAGACCATCACGAAGGGCATAGAAACTTTCCAGCCCTGCTTCCACCGTCTGATGGGGCTCCCACACATTCCACTCGTCAAAGGCGATCGGTATTTTCTTGCCCTTGGGGGCATTCGCCTCAATGATGGCATTTGTCTCCCTTAACAAAGCCTCAATCCTTTGGGGGGAACTGACGACGACAGTGTAAATCTGACGGGGATCGTCGTTGGGGTTGTAACCTTGATAGTAATGGACAGCGAGCATATCCATATGGTGACCAGCGATCCGGACGACCTTTTCGTTCCACCGATCCCAACCGGCACCATCCACCCCAACGGTGATCAAGGTGGCTTTCGGGTCCACCTTTTTCATCGCCTGGTAGAAGAGAATGGACTTGAGGGCGTAGCGCTCTGCAGAAAGGTGTCCCAACTGCCAATTGCCATACATCTCATTGCCGATGCCCCAGAAAGGGACAACGAAGCCTTTTTCCTTGCAATACCTCATCCATTCGGCCGCCTCGTCTTCATAACCCTCCCCAGCGTTGGCGCAGATGTAGGGCGTTGCGCCCACATAACGGCAGAACCGAATAAAGTCATCGGTCCCAAAGTCGTTCCATTCCCAGGCGTTCCAAGCCCGATCCCATCGGGGTGGTCTTTTGTCCCGGTCGCCCAAACCGTCCTTCCAATGATAGCCAGAGACGAAATTGCCCCCCGGCCAGCGGACGACGGGCGGTCGGATGTCCTTGATAGCGTCCAGCACATCCTTCCTCATCCCATTCCAATGATCGGCGGGCATTAGGGAAGCCACACCGACCCACAAAGTCCCCTTGCCCCGAAAACTGATCACAAAACTGGCGTCCTCTGTCCTTTCCTTCACAGAAAGGCGAAACCGATGGGTCGTCCATCGGTTCGTAACAGGACCCAAGGGCTGTTGGGCAAGGATCTCCTCTCCCCTTCTCAGACTGACGGAAAATTGCTCCACACCATCGCCTCGGACAATTATCCTTCCCACGTAGTCCTTCGGTAGCAGTCCGATCCTCTTTTGCTGAATTCCGTGTTCGGCAGTCCCCGTCCCCGTGATCCGTTGGGACTGACCGGCTACATAAAACACCACCCGATCGGCCGCCCAGGTGGCATCGGAACCGAAGGGCTCCCAGCCCTCTACCACACCCGAAGGTTGCTCCAGACCGTGCATCTTCCTGTTGTAGAGCAGTTCCGCCCAGATGCCTCCGTAAATACACCTCCCCAAATGCTCAATAAAATGACCGTAGATCATCGGGTTAATGATTCCTTCCTTCTTTTCCGTGTTGACAATGACGGTTGCGGCAAGGGGTTGAGGGGGAGCCGGCTGTGGGGTAATGGTGAGATCGCTGAAAGCGACTTTCATCGCTCGTCCCTTTCCCCAGGTCTTAACGATCCAGCCAATTTTCTTGGGCTGAAACCAAATAAGGGATTGTCCGGCATCCTGCCAAGGCATCCGCCCGCCGGTGCGCCAGTAAAAACGGAGCGCAGCACCCCTCTTCTCCACTTTCAAACCGAACGCCTTACCCGATGCCAAACCCTGTAACAGACGCGCCTCTCCGGTCCGCTCCAGCCAAATTTCCGGTGCCTTCATCCCCCAGGTCGTCTGACTGTAAAAAGGACCCCAAATCCAAACATACTTCTCCGACACTGCAACAGCGATGCCACAATGAAAGTCCGCATCCTCCGCCCATTGGGATAAGCGCACGGTGCCCTCTGCGTCCCAGTCACCTTCGGGTAGGGTCGTCAGCAGCATCGGTGCGTTAAAGGTGCCACTCCAATGATTAAAGCCCCCGTCCCGATCGGGGACAGAAACAACCCAACCGTCGTCCGTTTTCTGAAACTGACCACCGACCGGAGCCACCCACTGCCAGCCCTTAGGCAGTTCCTGAGATCCCCCACTTCTTACCTTCACACACATCAACCCCCCTAACACTAATCCCGTCAGCACGACCGACCGAACAAACTTTAATGCTTTTAACCCTGCCCAGTCAATGGATAGTGATAAATGCCGCTCCATAACCTTTCTCACCATTTTCTCCCGCCTCTCCTTTTCCTATCACGATCTTGACGACCGGTCAGCATTCCTGAGCGAAAAAGGATTCCCACTGGGTGATTAGTTCCCTGATCCTTTGGCGCAAAAAAGAGGGATCATTATGATAGATTTCCATGGACAAGGGATGCCAGACCTCTTCAGGCTCTCCACTCAGGGCGGAACCGATCATCTCGTAATACAACAAAATCGTCCAGTCAAGGGACACTGCCTTAATTAACGAGAGACCATCGTGCAACCGACCCTGACGAATCAACAGGATTCCCCGAACCGCCGTGACCTCGGGGCGATCGGCAGGGAGGCGGTCCAGCAGTTCTTTCGCTGCCGAAAAAGCACCCATTTCGGCAAGGGCAACCGATCGCGAGAGAAGGCACCAAAAGTCATCCGGTCGGACCTGAGTGGCACGGAAGAAAAAGGACTGGGCTCTCTCCCAATCGCCGATTTCCAAAGCCTTCTCCCCTTCTCTGCGAAAATACCGGAAGGCAAAGGGGCGCCATAAGGGGCTCTGAACCCACTGGGGCACTAAGGGCTCCTTAAGAATAAACCCCTTCTCTTTGCCCAGGAGAGCGCTCTCCAGAGCGATGACCAGCCGTGCCTGAAGGTCGGGATCGTCAGCGACTGGGGATGCTTGCAGAAGAGCGATGGCGTCGGACAGCCGCCCCGTTTCCGCAAGTATGACCGCCAGCCCCGTCGCCGCCACCAGGTTGGTTGGCGAAAGGGAAAGGGCTTTCTGAAAGGATCGCTCTGCTGATCGCATCCTGCCGATCTGATAGCGGGCTTTGCCGGCGAGGGTCCAAGCCGCCGCTGGGACGGCATCGTGAGCAGTTGCCCGGTGCGCATACCGCTCCGTCGCCTCGGGATGACTCATCTGCGAGTGGATTAAAGCCAGGTGGAGAGGGAAAAAGGGATCGTCCTCCGCCAATTGGCTTGCCTGTTCCAATAGCGCCACAGCCTTCTTCCGCTGACCCCGCCACAACTGAAGGTGAGCCAGGTAAAAAAGGGCAAGGGCTTTCAGGCGCAGAACCCACCGAGACCAAAGGCGCGGGCGTTGCCGGACCGATTCCTTCTGAGTTTTCTTTCCCGTTGCCTTTAACCCTTTCATCCGTTCCTTGCAAATGATGATGCCCTTTGACGATTTCCGGAAAGGACTGGAGACCACCTCGTCGCCCTAAGTTCCCAGATGAGACCAAACCCACAAAGTCAGCCCATCTCGCTTTGACAACTGTTGGGAACACTTTTAACATTCCAATCGTCAAAAGGTTACCCTGACGCCGCAGGAGGGGAAGTAAGATGGGCCGCTGGAATAGCCTGCCCCTGCTCTTTGCGATCGCCATCGGTCTACCGGAGGATCCCTCACCCGTTACCCTTGTGGATGAATCGGGAAAACCCGTAGCAAGTGCTTTCGTCTACTTTATGCACGTGGATCAAGACTATCTTGCCCTCAGCCCCTTTCGCCCTCCCCAACGCTTTCGGACAGACCCTGAGGGTCGCCTACCCGTGTCGTTGGATCAGGTGCTGCAAGGGTATCCAGCGGTTCGGTTTTGGGTAGAAAAAGGCAACTATGCGACTCCGCCGGCGATTTTCAACTTGTGGCGCCCTGAAAAAATCGTCGTTCAGTTCCGCTGGTCATCTCAAATCAGTGCCACCGTAACGGTAACGGACGAAATGGGCAATCCCGTCCCTGACGCTCGGGTCGTCCTGTGGAGTCTCACCTTTCTCGGAGAACCCGAATATGAAAGTAGTGGGTTGACGGACCAACAGGGACGAGTAGCCCTAAGGGCTCGCGTCATACACGATCCCGCCGTCACCAAAGACCACCTCCAATGTGCCCTTTTGGCTTACCATCCCACCAAAGGATCTGCTTTGATAAAAACCACCGCCGATAAACTGGATCGCGTTTTCCTAACCCTAAAACAACAGAAGCCGGCTCAAATTCGGTTGCGGGACTGCCTTGACAAATCTCTCAGCAAGCCCATCGCTGTGCGACTAATGATGCTGGCAAGGGAGGGGGATCGGACTGCATATCTGTTACCCGCCTGGCTCTTTACTTTTCAAACATCCTCCAATGGCGTCTTGTCCCTTCCCATCCCAGCAGGGATGACAGCAACGTGGAAACTAACCTCCAGATATGAGCCCTTTTGGTTGCCAATGGCTGATCAAAAGAGGTTTCTGAGGATCGCGCCCGGTCAAAAAATGACGGTCACCCATCATCGCCGAACTGTTGAGATTAGGGGAACTGTGCACTACAAGGACGGAACGCCCTGTCGCCTGCCCGTGGTCACTACCGTCAGGAACGCCTTCATACCTTATTTACTTAACGGAACCCAAACTTTCATCACTAGACCCGATCAAAAAGGTCAATTTAGGGTGATCATCCCAATACCCTCTCCACCCCGACCGTCCAACCCCCTGGCTTCTGAGTCACATCCGCCTTTCAACGATATGACTTGCTTCGTCCTTCAGTTTGCTGACGGCAAGGAGATCACTGTTTCTCCGGCACATTTAGCGAAAGGAAGAGCCTTTGACCCTTGCTGGCGCCTCTGGCTGAGTCCCGTTTATGTGGACAAGCCCGACGCGACGGTCACGATCAAGGTTCGCTCCAGCCGTCCCGAATATCGGAATCTTCCGATCATCGTTTACGCCATCTATCAAGAGGCGATTGGCAGGATCACCTCCAAGGTCGTGGAAGCCGGCGCCTGCCTACCGATCCAGATGCAGTGGACTGCCTCTATAAAGGAAACCAGAGGTCTCTTGTGGCGCGTCGGAACGGTAGATCGTCCCTTCAGGATCCGCCTGCCCTCAGGTCGGCTGTCCATCCACGCCAGCGTTTGTGTTAAAACAAGCAAAAGTTTCCTGCTTCCCCCATTTTTATCGCTTCAGACGCCGATTTTCTCTAAACAGCCCTTTGGTCCTTTAGCCGAGCCCTTTCGTCCTTTATCTAACATTGACCTCAAACCCGGTGAAAGCAGCGAACTGGAGTTGCGGGATGAAAATATCTTAGAAACGGAGATCTATAATTGGGAGATGTGGAAGTTACTGGAGGACACGGGAGCGTGAGACCGATAACAATAATTGTTCTGATTGTGATGCTGGTGATGATGTCTTCCCTCGGTTTTGGTCAGTCATCAATGGGAATTCCAGGACCTTTGGAAAAGTTTTTGCATGGTGTTTACTTCCCTTTTGAGCGGTTAGATTGGGTTGCTCAAAGAGCCGGTATGGGGCGATGGGTCTTCGTCGACCGATTGCTATCGGAAATGCGCCACCGCTACCACATTGATGCTCTTTGGGTGGTCAACATCAGCACCCAAGATGCGAGGCAACTGTGCCGATTGGCAGAAAAGCACCGGATCGGTGTCTTGATCACACCGGAACCGGTTGTCTGGTGGCGTCATTTAAGGGGCAAAGAGGCGGCGGAGAAAATTGCAAGGTCTTCCGTTGACGCCCTCAAGGACTTGCCTGCCTTGTGGGGTTATGTTTTGATAGACGAAGGCAGAAGTTGGGAAATGGTGCAACTGGAACTCGTTCGGCAGGCGCTAAGTTCACTGGACAATAAGAGAGTCGTTCTAATGGTGACGATGACGGGCGACACGGAAAGCGCCGCACGATACACTAACTTGCCGATTCTCGTTACGGACATCTATCCTTTCTTCGGTCCCAAAAGCCCCAATGGTCCCAATACACCCGAAGCGTCGCGAGCCTATTACATCACCTGCACGGAGCGCCTAAAAGAACTGGCTCAGGAGAGTGGGAAACTGTTTTGGGTGATGCCGCAAGGGTTTGCTGAAATTTGGGGGAAGTGGCATTACGATCAAAAAATGAATGCCGTCATAGAGGAGGGGGCTTATTGGCACTGGCGGATGCCGAGCGTCGGTGAGGTCCGTTGGCAAATCTGGCAAGCAATCCTTTCCGGTGCAAAAGGTGTCGTCTTCTTTGTCCTGTTCCCCACTCCCAATGACCGAAAACCCGGTGATCCCTCTGATGGTCCAATCCCGACCTCTGCAATCCACCCCACCTGGTCCCGAGTGACGCAAAGGGTCGCCACCAACGCCGGCACCGGTCTCCTTTATAACGATGGCAGTCCCACCGAACAGTTTTCAGTCATTGCGGAAAGTTTTCAACTTCTGAAACCCTATCGGGACCTTCTGTGGCGGATGCAACCCCATCTACCGATCGCACTGTCCACAAGCCCCTTTCGGACAGCAACTTTCATAGACCCTGTCCAAGGCAATCTCCTTGTCGCCATCGTGAACGATGACACTGATCGGGCAAGAGACGGCACCCTAACGCTCTTATTGCCCACCGCCAATGTTGACGATCTGTTGCACAAGCATCGCTTAAGGGCAGAGGTTGACCATCAATCGGGCTTTGCCCGATTCACCCTAACTTTGGAACCCGGTGCCGGAACTCTCTTGCTGGTGCACCAGTCAGCGGCAGTGGGGCTCTCACCAATCTTTTTTGAGGATGTGGCTGTGGGGACAACAGCAGGGCAATGGCACCAATTGGAGCGAGCCTTGCTACCGGTCGGTTGGGGAATGGGTTACCGCATTGTTGCGAAACCGGCTGCAACCAACGGTCAGGCGGAGCCATTTGCCTACCTCCAATATGATCTGTCCACAATCGCTGCTGATTGGCGGCAAAGCGGTGGTCATCTCATTTTTGGATATGAAGGTAATGACATTGAAGTCTGGGTTTCGTCCGACGGATTTTCCTTCACACTATTGCAGGAAGGGATCTCCGATGCGTTCACCCTATTGCCACCGAACGCTACTCATCTCCGGATCGTGTTTCCATCGTCCTCCTCTTATCTGCGAAAGTGCTGGCTGTGGCACCGGCGCTGATTCCGATGTGTTATAGGAAACAGACTCAGTGATAAAGCGGTGCTGGCGCGGCTGAAGGCAAGACCGCAAGCGGGTGGGAGCAACAGGAAATGATCAGAGGAGTGTATCGTGTTGCGATGAAGCGCTTCGCCGATGGCTCGTTGGTGCGATGCCGATTCGCCTCAACGACGTAAGCCTTTCGCTCACCGTTTGCTCAAAAGCCACCAGGCGAATCCGCCGAAAGCGAAACCAAGGGAGACCAGCAGGACGGTCAGCCAAAGAGGGAGCCCATCACCTTTGATGGTGATATTATAAATGTTGATCCCCAAGAAGCCGATGACCAAAGACGGAACACCGATGAGGGCACCGAGTAGATTGAGCCGGTTCTCCAACCGCTTGGTTGACTCGGAAAGGGCATATTCGTGCATCTCCCGAACCTCATCGTTGACTTCTTGATACAGTTGCTCCAACTGAAACACTTGCTGCCATTTTTCATAGACCCGATGATGATGCTCCCTTTGCATCACTTGGACGAAATACCCTCTTGCCGTGAAATTCAACAGTCGGTCTCGGATCCGTTCAAAGGTCTGCACCCGTTCCTCTCTCTGCAACCAATGTTCGGACACATCTTGCGACAAACTCATTAAAGCAAACCGCTGATGGAGGGCGATGAGAAAGAGCAAGAAGTATTGGTCCTTTAAGTGCCGGGGTAGTTCCCGTCGGAAGAAATCAGTGTCGGGCGCATTGACAGCGATGAAGGCGCCACCCTCCAGAGTGCAGACGAACCACATCTTATCGCCATACGAAAGGAGCGATGGGTGGTTATAGGACAAATCGTCCGGTGTCGGTTGAAGGACCCGATTGGCAGGAAAGAAGTTTCGGACCCGATACAGCAACTCACCGATTTGGCGGTCCGTGACTTCCGTGCTGTCTGCATACAAGACAGCAAAGGGCATCAGTTGTCCTGGGACAAACACTTCACTCCACCATTTGTTGTCCGGTTGTGCATTATCGCTGTGCCGTTCGCCGATTCGTGCGCCCGTGTTCAGGATAGATTCCAGTATATCGCCAAAGGTGCCTTCCCCTTGGGGGTGTTCCTTGACGCCTCCCGCCGGTTCAGGGAAAAAGGGCTCCCACTGGTCTTTACCCGTTCGCCGTTGGGCTCGGATGCCCACTTTCCGCTGCCCGCGAATGAATTGAAAATAGTGGAGAAAATCCAGCCAGTCGGAGATGTCGTCGCTTTTGACCGTTGTGGCAAAACTGAGGAACGCGACGCCGATGCTGAAAAGAGCCAATTGCACACCGTCCAAAGTCAGCCCATTAAGGGGGACATCGCCCCATCGGAAGGGGATTTCTTTTTTGGGGATGATCAGGTTCCATCGGGCATCGGCGCCCCAACCAAAAGGCGAATGGAGGGGTTGATGGTCCATTTTCCAAAGATAAGCCGTTGCCCAAGTCCCTGGGGGCGGGTTGAGGTAGCGCTGGACATAGGCGAGGAGGTCCTCTTCGGGGAATTCCTGTTGCCGCCAGACGAGTAGGGTTTGCTCCCGACCCTGCCATTGGGCTGCCCGTATCGCCTCCGCCCTCTCCTGAAACTTTTCCGCATCAAACAAAAAGGGATAGACAAAATAAATGAACGACGAACTTGTTGCTATTTTCATCCTAACTTCCTTTCGAGCCATCGCAGCATACGTTCTGCGTCGCGGTTAGGTAATCGTCCTTCATGATCCAACTCCCTCAAGATGTGCCTCGCCGTCTCTAATAAGTGAGCGTTGTCGGTAGTCCGCCCCACTTTTACTCACGAAACAACAAAATCCCAAGCCC
>JANXBO010000017.1 GCA_025057575.1 Candidatus Caldisaccharidevorator malaysiensis | reverse complement strand
ACAAAGGCTTCGTCGTCCACTATGTGACCAACGCCCCTACACAGCAAACCGTGGACCGATTGGAAAAGGCGGTGAGGAAGGACCCGATCGATGGGGATTCTTGGGCAGGTTTGGCAATGGCACGGCTCTGCCTTGGTCAATGGGAAGCGGCTTGGGAGGCGGGACGAAAAGCCCTCTCTTTGGGTCCCCAGTCGCCTCGTCAAAAAGCCACCCTCGCCCACTATCTTCTTTGGACTGGTCGCTTCCAAGCGGCTCTGCCCCTCGTTCAGGAACTGTCACAGGACGGTAAAGACAGGCATTGGTTGCGCCATCAGATAGAATGTCTGGAAGGCGTCGGGCGGTTTTCAGAGGCGTTAACCCTTTTGGACCGTTACACGCCCGACGAGAGGAAAAGGCGAACGGAACGCATCTGGAAGGCGGTGCTGCTTTGGAAGTTGGGTCACTTGAAGGAGGCAGCCGACCAACTGGTGCCTCTTGTTGACTCCGACAAGAGGGCAAGGCGCCTTTTGCGTGGTCTTCAGGCTTCGCTGGAAGCAGCAGCGCCTTCCCAACCAGTCTCTTCGCCGAGAGTGGCAGGCGGGAACAACCGGTCATCAGTCTCCGACGCTGCTTTTGCAGGGTGGCTGACGATCTACGACGCTTTCACACCATCTTTTGTCACGAGTCGCTTTATTAAGGCAGCAAAAATCAATGGTCCCTGGGCAGTGTCCGTTGCCGTGTCGCCCGACTCGCCTTACCGATCTCAATTGTCCAATGCTCTTGTCTATCGTGTTAATGGGAAAACTTTTGTCACACCGCAAGGGCTTATGCAACTTATTGAAAGGGAAGAGCAATCTCGGATGCCAGGGGAAGAGGTGGTTTTTGACACTTGGAAGGCGGGAAACATTCAAAAAATCGTTCTCAGGATCTTACCGTTGCCAATGCCAAGGACCCAATATGAATCAAGGAGGGTTCCGTAATGGGGACCTTTCGCATCGCTTTGGCACAGGTGAACGCCATCGTTGGAAATATTGAGGCGAATAGGAAAAAAGTAGAAGAGGGTCTGAGAAAGGCAGCAGAAGTCGGAGCCGATCTGGTGGCTTTTCCAGAGTTAGTCATCACCGGATACCCTCCAGAGGATTTGTTATTGAAGCCCCATTTCATTGAAAAGTCCCGTGCTGCTGTTGACGATTTGGCTCGGCGAGTCCCAGATCATATGGTTGCCGTTATCGGTTGCGTTGACGAGGATGAAGACATCTACAACGCTGCTGCGGTCGCCCACAACGGTCGCATCGTTGCCGTCTACCGTAAACACTACCTTCCTAATTACGGTGTCTTTGATGAACAGCGATACTTCCGAAGGGGACAAGAAGCACTGGTCGTTCAGATTGGTGAGGCGCGGGTTGGGATTAGCATTTGCGAAGACATATGGTATCCCGTTGGTCCTGCTTTTTGGGAAGCCCTTGGTGGCGACGCTCACATCCTTGTCAACATCTCGTCTTCTCCTTTTCATATGGGCAAATTAGGATGGCGAGAGAGGATGTTAGCGGTGCGGGCGACCGATAATTTGGCGGCTGTGGCGTATGTGAATTTGGTCGGCGGTCAGGACGAACTAATTTTTGACGGTGCCAGTTTAGTAATCAACGAGCAGGGGCAAATTTTAGCGAGGGGGCGTCAGTTTGAAGAGGATTTTGTAGTCGCCGACATAGACCTGATCGGTATTTTGAGATCACGGCTTCACGACCCTCGGCGGCGACAGGATACAATAGTTAGTGGTAACGGTGACAGCCGGGTCCGGATCGTATCCATACCATGGGACAACAAAAGAAAGCGATCACCGATCGTTATCTCTCTTGCTCCGACTCTGAGTCCTGTGGAGGAGGTGTATTCTGCTCTGGTCTTGGGAACCCGCGATTACATTCACAAAAACGGAATGCGACAGGTCGTCATCGGAATGAGTGGCGGCATTGACAGTTCTTTAACAACCTGCATTGCCGTTGACGCCTTAGGAGCCGAAAATGTGCACGGAGTCATTATGCCAGGTCCTTACTCGTCAGAGCACAGTTGGCAAGATGCAGAAGCGCTGGCGAACAACCTTGGGATCAAAGTTTTTTACTTACCCATTAACCGCATTTACGAGACTTTTCTTGAAACTTTATGCCCGGTGTTTGCTGGGCATAAGGAGGATGTGACGGAAGAGAATCTGCAGGCCCGCATTCGGGGCACCTTGTTAATGGCGCTTTCTAATAAGTTTGGCTGGTTGGTCTTGACGACGGGCAACAAGAGTGAAGCCAGCACTGGTTATTGCACCCTCTACGGTGACACAGCCGGCGGCTTTGCTGTTCTGAAGGATGTTCCGAAAACCCTTGTTTACAAACTTGCCCGGTTCGTTAACGAAAAGGCGGGAAAAGAAGTCATCCCCGAAAGGGTTTTCACAAAACCGCCCAGCGCCGAACTACGACCGAACCAGACTGATCAGGATAAGTTGCCTCCCTATGAGGTCTTGGATGCCATCCTGTCCGCCTATGTGGAGGGTGACCGAAGCGTCCAGGACATTGTGGCAATGGGTTATGACGAAGAGACAGTTCGCAAGGTTGCCTGGATGGTGGATAGCAGCGAATACAAACGGCGTCAGTTTGCCCCGGGTCCTAAAATTACCCATCGGGCATTTGGAAAGGATCGTCGTCTCCCGATCACTAACGGCTTTCGGGAGTGGGAAGGGGTGTATTGAGAAAGTTCGGCTTTGCTGGTGTGGGGTAGACTAACATTGCATAGGTAAGACGGTGGTGGCCAATTAAACGGCACAAAGATCCGTTAGAGCGTCTTTGTCGCTAAGGATCGCCGTGCAGGGGAGGAGAGAGTTATGGAACGACCAATAAAAGTTTGTTTTGTTGGTTGTGGTGGCATTGCGGGTGCCCATCTTCGGGCGTTGCGAGACCTTCCTGATTTGTTTCAGGTTGTCGCTTGTTGCGACGTAGTGTCAGAAGCGGCTCAAAAAAGGGCAGCGGAGGTCGGTGGGGCGGCAGTTTATACTGATTATGAGGAAGCGATCAAGTCCAGCGGCTGTGATGTGGTCGCCATCACACTTCCTCATCATCTTCATCGCCCGGTCGGGCTGGTAGCAGCCCAGGAGAAGAAGCATATCTTTGTGGAGAAGCCGATGGCGAACAATCTCACCGAAGCCATTGAGATGGTTCAGGCATCAGAGCAAGCAGGCAAGATGTTAATGGTCGGGCAGACGCAACGCTATATGGCTGTTCATCGCAAGGTCAAGGAAATTCTGGAAAGCGGACAGATTGGACGGGTGTTGTATGTGCGGGCAAGTGTGGATCAGTTTTTAGCCGCCATTAGGGGTCCTGGTGACTGGCTCTTCAAAAAGGATTTGGCGGGGGGCGGGAGTGTCATCAGCATTGGTGTGCATAAGATTGACCTGCTCCGATGGCTCGTTGGTGAGGTTGAGTCCGTTTTTGCTGTTGAGAGGATTAGCGGCATCAACCCAGGGATGGATTGTGAGGACATTTCCACTGCGCTATTGGAATTTGAGGATGGAGCAGTCGCCGATTTGGGCAGCCTGTATGCCGCCCGTCAGAGTCCATGGGGAGAACTGTTAACCATTTATGGATCAGAGGGGGTGATCCACAACATTGGCGGGTGGTTTTTGTCCGGCAACGGAACAGGTCCGTCTGCCTGGCAAGCGCTTGAATACGAAAGGAACGACCCCTTTAAGGCTGAGTGGGAGCACTTTGGTCATTGTCTTCTTTCAGGAGAACAACCTTTGACCAGCGGTGCGGACAACTTGAGGACGATGGCGGTTATAGAGGCGATCTACCTGTCCGCTCGTTCACACCATCCTGTGTCGGTCAAGGATTTGCTGCCATCGTAGCCTGACGGGGGAGATAGGGGCTGTCAGATCACGCTAACGGCTTGGAGTCGGTGTCTTGGTTGCCCATTGTGGAGGAATTTGGTCTTTATTTGCGGACAGAGAGGGGGTTAATGGAGTCTTCCGTAAAAGACTACTTGCTGGACCTAAAAAGTTACTTGCAGTTTCTGAAAGAGAGAAGCGTGGCGCCGGCGGCGGCAACGATGGAGGATGTTTTGACCTATCTGACTTACCTTCACCAGCGGCGATTAACTGGAGCGACGATAGGAAGGCGACTGACCGTCATCAGGCTGTTCCATCGTTTTCTGGTTCGCAACGGCAAAGCCGATCAGGACCCAACCCTTCACATTAGCGGTCCCAAGTTAGCCGAGACAATTCCCTTGTTTCTGACTTTGGAAGAAATGGATCACCTGCTCAACGATGAGCAGCCGTTGACGAAGGACCCCGATCTGTCGTTGAGAAATCAGACCATCTTGGAACTTTTCTATGCGTGTGGATTGCGGGTTGGCGAATTGGTGGGGCTGAAGGTGGATCAGGTGGATTTAGAGACGGGCTTCGTTCGGGTGATGGGAAAAGGTGGGAAGGAGCGGTTAGTTCCTTTGGGACGATCTGCGCGACAAGCCATTGCGGCTTATCTAAATCAAGTCCGAGCCAAGTGGGATCGGGGAAGGTCGGGGGGTGTCCTAATGATCACCAAGAAAGGCTTGCCGTTGAGAAGAGAGACGGTGATTCGGATCGTAGAGCGGTATGCTCTTTGGAGGATCGGTAAAAAAATCTCTCCCCATAAGATTCGCCACACCTTCGCCACTCATTTGCTCTACGGAGGGGCAGGGTTGAGGGTCATTCAGGAACTGTTAGGACACTCCCAGATCACGACAACGCAACGGTATACCCACATTGCCCGTCTGTCCCAGTTAAAGGAAACCCACCGCCAATCTCATCCCCTGGGTGAGGCAAAGGTGGGGTCAGACGAGGAAAGAGAGCCTATGGAGAGGCAAGAGGGGCTGTAGATTCCGTTCTGCCGTCAGCACCGACTTCTTTCTTCAAATCTTGAATCCTTTGGCGGAGGCGCTGAAGTCCGGCACCAAACTGGGACCAATCGCCTCGGCGAGCGCTTTCCTCCGTTTGAACGATGATTTGCTCCAATTCATCAAGGCGGGCAACAAGGTCAGTCGTCACCGTTGGGGTGGGAGTCGGAGGCGCAGGGGGTTGTTCCGCGACGACTGGCGGGACGGTTTGAGGGCTGGTTTCGGTGGTGAGAAGGGCGAGGGCTTTGGGAAGCGTTTCCGCCATTCGGACTTTCCCGTGGGTGGCAACGACGACCCTTTTCAGTTCCGGTATCTGAGTTTGCTCGGCGACTAAAAACAGAGGCTTGACATAGAGGACCGAACTATCCAAAGGAATCACCAGAAGGTTGCCCCAGCGGACCTGGGATCCCTGTTGCCCCCAGAGGGTCATTTGTTGGGAAATGTAGGGATCGGCTTTGATGCGAGCGTCCACGAGAGCGGGTCCGAAAATGGGCTCTCCCCTGGGCATTTCCAAGGCAACCATTTGACCGTAGTTCTCCAGATCACAGCGGGCGACTAACAGGGAGACTAAGTTCGGTTTCCCCATAGGCGTCATCGGCAAAATCAGGGCGAACTCATAATCCTGATTTCCTCGCTGGGTTTTGGGACCAGTTGATGGGATGGTCATCATCACATAGTAGGGCTCCATCTGTTGCAAAGTGCCCTCAATGTCCTCTTGGGCAATGTCCCAGAGATCTTCCCTGCTATAAAACTGCTCTGGATCGTCAATGTGATAAAGTCGCAAGCGTTCCGCCTGAATTTGGAAAAGACGGACCGGATAGCGGATGTGACGCCGGAGACCCAGGGGCATCTCTTCCAATGGGCGAAAGAGCCCGGGGAAGACTTTGCTGTAAGTTTGGATGATTGGGTCTGAAGGATCGGCTATGTAAAAAGTGGTCGTTCCGTGGTAAGCGTCCACCACAGCCTTGACGGAATTGCGGATGTAGTTCGCCGACAGTTTGCGGATTCTGCCGGCCTCGGTCCACTCTATGGTAATGGGTTCACTGTAAGGAAACAACTGACTGGTGGTATACGCATCGCACATCCAGAATAGGCGCCCACCGTCAATGACCAAGTAAGGGTCATCATCATAAACTAAGAAGGGAGCGACAGCGGCGAGGCGTTCGCGAATCAGTCGGCGAAACAGGATTCGGCTCTCGGAAGTGATGTAACCGCTGAGGAAGAGATAAGGGTCAGCAAACCGCAGAGCAAAAGCCAGTCGGCGGAAAAAGGAACCAACCGGTATGCCGCCCTTACCTTGATAGCGGCAGGTCGCCCATTCGCGAGCTCCGATCGGGTAATCAAACTCCTCGTAGCCGGTCCGGACGACGACATAATCCGTCGTTAGTTCTCCGAAATAAATCTCGGGTCTTTTGACCTCCAGACCCTTTACTTGGGAGCGAGGTGGAATATCCTTAACCCAGAGAACGGGAAGCCCTTCTGCCTCCACCTCATTGACGGGGGCGACGACGACGCCGTATCCGTGAGTATAGCGCAGATGGCGGTTGAGCCAAGTCTGCCCACCGGCAACTCTTAGGCGGTCGGTGTTCAGTTCCCTCGCCGATAGCATTACCTGTCGGTAGACCCCGTTGATCCGGTATCGGTCAATGTCCACATCGTTGAATTGATAGTAAGGTCTGATGGACTGGACCTGCTCAATAACTTTTTTCAGCCAGCGGTAGTCCCAGAGGCGGACGCTGCCCAAAAGAGATTGGTAGCGCTCGGCAATGTCCTCAGTGAATTGGGCTTGGTAAGGATAGTTGGCGGAGACGAACCGATCGCCGTAAAGCCCATAAGCGATGCGGGTCATTTTAATGGAATGAGCCAGATACGGCTTTTCCATATCTACTTCGTTGGGCTTCACAACGAACCGCTGGTAAAGACGGGGCAGCAGGCTCCCCGTCAGCCAGGCGAGGCAGAAGACGGAAATCAAAACGATTCCTGCTGCCGCAGGGGTCCGTCGGTAGAGATTGAAAAAGACCAATAGGGCACCCAAGAGAAAAGTCATCATCAGAACCCAAACGGACGGCAGCCGAATCTTCACATCGGTAAAGCCGGCTCCCCAAACCGCCTCATCGCCGACTTTACCGTACAGCAGTTCAAACATCGCCAGTCGGTAATGAGCGGCGAAAGCCAAGAGCAGGATGGCTGCCAGAGTGAGGAGATGCCGGCGAATCTTGGGGGTGGCGTAGGCGATCAGGGCGCGCACCTGACCTTTAAGGGTCGGCGGGAACCTCCCCCGCAAGACCAGATCCGCAGCCGCTGAAGCGCCGTAGAGGGCAGCCGTGACGAAAAGGGAAATAAGCAAGGCACTAATGCCGTAGTTGAGGAGAAAGCGGAAGAAAGGGAGCCGAAATAGGTAAAAGGAAATGTCCTTAAAGAAAAGAGGGTCTTTTTCCCCAGAGGGTTGAGCGAACCAGAAGAGAAGGGCGGATTCCCATTTTCTGGCAGCAGCAATCCCCGCAGAGACGGCAAAAGCCAGGGCAATCAAAGCCAGACTCCAGCGAAAACCCGTCTCCGCCCAGTAAAGGAAGCGACCGAGGATACCTGGCGGGTAACGATACAGGCTTCTCCACGGCATCAATCGCAAAGCAATGATCAGGTTCAGCCAAATGAGGAAGAAAAAAATTACTGCCACGACCAGACCGACCAGGACCTTGGCAAAGACCTGAATCAAAAAAACCTGACGATATCCCAATTCAGAGAACCAAAGCCACTCGGTGGCGAACCAGGCAATCTGGCGCGCCAACAGGACCACAAGGGCAAGGGCGGCGAAAACCAAAAGAATGCGTCGTCGCCAGACTCTGCTCATCGTAAAAAGAAATTTGCCACGATGTGGTCCTTTCGGTTACTTTGGTGGCACAATAAAAACAGGCGTAGGCGCTTGCATCCTCTCATCAAGAGAGGCGGAGGGTTAACGCGCCCAACGAAGCCCGGCAACCTGCCGGAACGGCAAGGTGCCCAAAAGCGTTGAGTCCTGGCTGTGCAGGACAAAAGATGAGAGGAGTGGGGAAAAAGGGAAGAGTGCCTTGTAACCCGCTCCTCTCGCGACGGGAGCGCCCGCCCAGGTCGGAGAGGAGCGATATGGGAAACAGGTCCGGTCGCTGTCCGCCGTCCCCTCGCTTCCTCGCCGAATCTGTTTACCGTTTTTGATGCCAAAAGGAGGGGTTTAAAGATGGTGTCGGTTCAGGTGACGGATGGTCAGTCGCCAATCCTTGCGGAGAAGGAGGTGGAAATCGTAGAGAGAAAAGGAAGGGGGCATCCCGACTCCCTTTGCGACGCCAGTGCCGAAGCCCTTTCGGTCGCCTTGTCTCGTTGGTATCGGGAGAAGTGCCAGAAAATCCTCCATCACAATGTGGATAAGGCGGTCCTCATTGGCGGGTCTGCCGATGTGGATTTCGGTCGGGGTGCGCTGAGGCAACCGATTCAGGTCATTATTGCTGGACGGGCGACTCTTCTTGACTCCTTCAGCGTGGAAGACCTTTTTTTGCCCGTCATTGAGAACCAGTTATGTCAACAGGTCCGGTATCTGCGGCCCGAACATTTAAGTATTCAGTTAAGAGTTCGTCCTGGGAGCCCTGACCTGAAAGCCATCTTTCAGGACGAGGATCAGCCCCCGCCCGCCAACGACACTTCCCTCGCCGTCGGCTTTGCCCCCTTGACACCGTTAGAGAAACTCGTCCTAGAGACCGAGACCTTCCTCAACAGCGAAGAAGGGAAACGGCTGGTGCCGGAATTAGGGGAAGACATAAAGGTTATGGGGGTCCGCAAAGGTAGGCATATTCGGTTGACGATTGCCGGTGCCTTCTTAGCACCCTTAGTCCCAGACCGCCAGACCTACAACGGATTGAAAGAGAAAGTCAAGGTGATTGTCCAAGATCAGATTGTCCCCAAGTTCTGGTCAGGACCATGTCAGGTTTTTGTGAACACGGCGGACACGGAGAGCAGTGCTTACCTGACCCTGACCGGCACCAGTGCGGAGCACGGTGACGATGGTCAGGTCGGGCGGGGCAACAGAGCCTCCGGTCTCATTACGCCGTATCGTCCGATGAGTCTGGAAGCCATCGCCGGCAAAAACCCCGTTAACCACGTGGGCAAGGTCTACAGCATAATGGCGCGCCTGATCGCCGAGGAAATCGCTAAGATGGTGCCCGAAGTGCAACAGGTCTATTGCTATATGGTCAGCCAGATCGGTGTCCCCATCAACCAGCCGGAGGCGGTGGCAGTGGAGGTCTGGGGGGTGCCGGCTTTTTCAATTCGGTCGCTGGTCAATCAAATCGTTGACCGTATCCTTGGTCAGTGGAAAGAAATAAGGGATGGTTTCCTGGAGGGGAAGTGGCGGATTTTTTAGCGGATCTCTAAGGGTTATCCTTTGTCGGGGTCTAAGCGCTGATACAATTCCGAGCGCAGGCGGGAAACTTCTTCCCGCACTTTTTGAACGGGCACGAGGACAGGTTGGTCCCTCCGTTCCCGCAAACGAATTTCCACTTTCTGTTCCGCACGGTAGTGACGACCGACGATCACCTGGATCGGAGCGCCGACCAGGTCCATATCCTTGAACTTGACACCCGCCGACTCCAGTCTATCATCATAGGCGACCTCAATGCGGGCACTCAACAAGTGGTGATACAGTTCCTCAGCAACGGCTACTAACTCGCCTTCCCCTTCCACGCTCATTAACCAGCATTCAAAGGGAGCAATGGTGATCGGGAAGATTAAACCGTCCCTGTCCGAATAAGTTTCGGCGACGGTCGCCAGAATTCGGCTAATGCCGATCCCGTAACAGCCCATTACGAAAGGTCGCTCCTGTCCCGACTCGTCAACGAAGGTCGCTCTCATTGGTTCGCTGTAATAGGTCCCCAGTTTGAAAATGTGTCCCACCTCTATCGCTCTTTCCTCCGACAGGGGGCTCTGACACTTTGGGCAAAGGTCACCGGCTTCGGCAAATCGGAGATCGGCAAAATCGTCAATGGAAAAATCCCGTCGCCAATCGGTATGGATGAAATGGTGATCGTCTTCGTTCGCCCCCACGACGAAATCGCTCATTAAGGCGACATCATAGTCGGCGATCATTCGGACACCTTTTTCCGAAAGCCCTACCGGTCCGCTATAGCCAACGGATGCTCCCGTGACCGTCTGAATGGCGTGTGCATCTGCCATCTTAACGGGCTGTCCCAAAAACCGCTGCAGTTTGGCTTCGTTAAGTTCCTTATCACCAGGAACTAAGGCGGCAACTAACTGCCCGTCCGCATCATAGAGGAGGGTCTTAACCAACTGACAAGGCGCAACACCGAGAAAGCCGGAAACTTGCTCAACCGTTTTCTGCTGTGGGGTGAACACCTTTTCCAGAGTCGGGCAGTTGACGGTTGCTTGGAGTGCCTCCTGAAAAGAGGGTGATGGAGAGCGCTGGGCTCTTTCTCGGTTCGCGGCATACCCACATTGATGGCATTGCAAGAGTCGGTCTTCTCCTTCAGGGTAGGGGACCATAAACTCTAAATTGTCTGTCCCGCCGATTGCCCCTGCTTCGGCTTCCACGACGATGGCGTTCAGACCACACCGGCAAAAAATCCTCTCGTAAGCCTCTTTCATTTTCTGGAAACTGATTTCTAAACCCGCCTCGTCGCGATCAAAACTGTAAGCATCCTTCATCAAAAATTCTCTGGCGCGGATGAGCCCGCCTCGGGGTCTTAGTTCGTCCCGAAACTTGGTGGCGATTTGGTACAGGTTGAAAGGGAGTTGCCGATAAGAACGGACCGAACGACGGACCAAATCCACAATGACTTCTTCGTGGGTCGGTCCTAGGCAAAAGTCTCTGCCCTGGCGATCGGTCAGTCTCATCAGCAGTTCCCCGTATTGGTCCCATCGTCCTGTTTCCTGCCACAGTTCAGCGGGATGAAGGACGGGCAGAAGGACCTCCTGAGCGCCTGCTCGGTTCATCTCTTCTCGAACGATATGAATGATCTTGTTCAAACTTCGGAACGCCAGGGGCAGATAATGATAAATCCCTGACGAGAGTCGCCGGATAAACCCGCCTCTTAACAAAAACTGGTGACCTATCAGATCCGCCTCTGCCGGTGTTTCTCTCAGGCTAATAAAGAAAAATTGGGACAACCTCAAGTTCCTCTCCTCCCGGTTCTCGCCATCAGTGAATCGGGCGATCGGCTATTGTCCTCTGGTGAACAGGACATAGTGAATGTCCTTCAAGGCGATAAAGGCAATGAGAAGAATCAGGAGAGTGAAGGAGATGTAGGTGGCACTCAGTTCCAATTTCTGGATGCGGCGCCGGGCGACGAATTCCATAAAAAGAAAGAGCAGTCTTCCCCCGTCCAGGACTGGGATCGGGAAAAGGTTAATGAGGGCTAACGCAAAACTGATGATCCCAATGAATCGGATTTGATCCATAAACCCGAGCCAGCGATAGGCGACGAACTCGTAAGTCATCCGAATGGGACCAGCGGCTTTGGCGAAGAGGAGGGGTTCGCGAAACGGTGCGGTCACTGCCTGCCATCCGACCCAAAGATTGTCCAGGGTCATCCCCAAGGCAATGACCAGCCTCTCCGAAAGGGGCTGGGCGGGGATCGGCTCCATCTTGAAGGTGACGCCGATGAGTCCGAACTCGTGCATCTCTATCCGACCGAACAGAATTTCCCGCCATTTCTGCCATCCCGTTAACCCCGGGCGGACTTTGCGGACTGGGTAATACTCCACTTTTCTGTTGGGGATGGGGGTGACAACCAGATGGGTGCCGTTCCTCCTGATTCTCAAGCGCACAGGGCGACCAGGATGACTGCTGATGTAGCGAAGAATTGTTGGTCGGTCCGTTCGGTTCAGGTATCCGATGGCAAGAATCTCGTCACCCGGCTGGAGTCCTGCCTTTTCCGCAGGGCTTCCCTCACTAACGGCGGCAATTTCCGTTGTGCTCCGTAAACCGGCTGCCCACAAACTGTAGACGAAGAAAAGAATGATTGCCGCTACGATGTTCATCGCGGGACCCGCTGCAATGACCGCAGCCCGTCGCAAAAGGTCCCTCCCCGGTCGCGCCCAGGGACTCTCCGCTGGCTGCAGAAGATCTTCCTCAATTTCTTTTATCCGAACGAACCCGCCAAAAAGGATCAAACGAAGGGTGTAGAGAATTCCCGAACGGGATTGCCAGCGCAGAAGGGGTGGTCCGAATCCAATGGAGAACTCTTGGACCGTCATTTTTGCCCGAAGAGCAACCCAGAGATGACCCCATTCGTGAATGAGGATGAGAAACCCGAGCGCCAGAATGGCGATTACGGCAGCCGTTAGTTTATCCATCGCTTCCTGAGGCGTCGCCCCTCCCTAACCGTTCAACGCTTTAAAGCCCCATAAAAAGGGTGTTCCAAAAACGAAGTAAGCGACCACAAGACCGGCGAACCGAAGGGTGTAGAAGCCGACCCAAGGAACGTGCAAGGGGGCATCTTTGGGACGGGCGGGGTTTTCCGAAGGGATCAGGATGTGAAGCCATTGGTAGGAAACAGCGGCGATGGCGCCGGTGAAAGAAGCTGCCAGCGCCGTTTGGGGAGACCGCAGGAGCAGCGCCGTTGCGGCACCACCGACCACTCCAGCCAGGAGTGCCACACCCAAGCGAGCGACGAACGACCAATGTTGGAACACTCGCCCCGATTCTACCGCACACCACATTGCGATCCAACTGCTTAGGCTCAACGGAAGACCCACCGTGCTGGCTGCAACGGACCAGGCGCCGGCACCCAATCCGACGCCCGTGCCGATCAGGAGCCCGACCAATCCTCTTCCGAACGTTCGTGGCAGATTCTTCAGCCACGCAAGTCCTCGCCCCTCACCGTGATGGAGGAAAAGGGTGGTCAGCGCTAAAAGAGTCAGCATTACCGAGAGGGTGAGAATCGCCAAGACGATGTCACTCATCAGCCATTGGGGTGACGAAAAGGCCGCATTTTGCCCCCTTTCCTTGATTACCTGAGCGACGGCAGCGTCACTCTTGCCCAGATAAAACGAGAACAGGACTAAAGTGAGGGCGACGGAAGAAGCCAGTTGGTCCATTCCCGCAACTCGGTTGCTGAACAGAAGGCGGGGCAGTTCCCAGGCAATCGCCGACGCCAGCCCGCTGCTCATAATCAGGGCGGCGATACCCAAGTTCCCAAGCCCCGAATCAGCGGGGAGGAGCAAAAGGCCTCCGATGAAAAAAAGTTCCGTTAAAAACCGGTCACGACGACTCATCAACTCTGCCTCCGAAACGACGCTCCCTTCGTTGATAATCCAAAACGGCTAACAGAAAGTCTCTTTTCGTGAAGTCCGGCCACAAGACAGGGGAGATGTGAATTTCTGCGTAGGCAATCTGCCATAACAGAAAGTTACTGATCCGATACTCGTTACCCGTCCGAATCAAGAGGTCCGGATCAGCGATTCCTGCCGTGTCCAGATGAGATGCCAACATCGCCTCGGTGATCTCTTCGGGTTGGATTGTGCCGTCCGCAACTTTTTTAGCCAGCGATCGGACGGCTCGGATTAACTCGTCCCGTCCCCCATAGTTAATCGCCACATTCAAGAGGAGGCGAGTGTTATTCTGGGTCAGGGTCTCCGTTTCCTCCATCTCCGCCATTAAAGACTGAGGCAGACCGTGTCGGGAGCCGATGTGGCGAACCCGAACGCCGTTGGCGTGCAATTCGGCTCTTTCTTGCCTTAAGGTCTCTTCAATGAGGGCGACCAGACCGTCCACTTCTGGCTTGGGGCGCTTCCAGTTTTCTGTGGAGAAGGCGTAAAGGGTCAAGATCGGCACTCCGATGTCCCCGCAGATTTCCACGACCCTTCGGGTCGCTTCGGCACCCGCCCGGTGCCCTTCCAGGACAGGTAAACCCCGCTGCAATGCCCAGCGGCGATTGCCGTCCATAATCACCGCAATATGGCGGGGTAGCCGGGACCGATCCAGACGCTGGATCAAATCGTCTATGTCGGGCTCCGCTTTCGTCTGAGACTGCCTCATTAAGGTGCCCCCTCCTCTGTTGCCGATAAGTAGTTTCTCCACTCTGGGGTCACAACAAGGATGATACCATCCTGGTGGTCCCGAACATCTATCACCCTCCAGCGGACGGGCTCTTGTTTCTTCCGGCGTGGGGGCTGGGTTTTGGTTACACCGACAATTCGCCACCGGTTAGTCTCGGCAACTGTCACCGCCTCTTCCTTTCGCAACCCGATCAGTGCCGCAACAGACTCTCGCGACCTTATGTTTCTAAGACCTCCTGTTCCTTTGCCTTTCTTATTTTTTCCAACTCGGAGGTGTATTTTTCTGTTAATTTGTCCAGTTCCTCGCGGGCTTTCCAAACCATTCCCTCTGCCACGCCAGGTGCCTTCTCCAATTTTCTGATTTCCTCCAAAGCGTCTTTTCGGATGTTCCTCAGGGCGACCTTGCTGTGTTCGGTTCTCTGGTTAACCACTTTAATGAGTTCCCTTCGTCGCTCTTCGGTGAGGGGCGGAATGGGGATGCGCAAAACTTTCCCGTCGCTAACGGGATTGAGCCCTAAGGGCGAGTTCATTATGGCTTTCCTGATGGGCTCCAGCGCCTCTTTGTCCCAAGGTTCCAGGACCAGTAATCGGGCTTGGGGAACGCTCATTTGAGCCAGTTCCTTAATCTGGTAGAGTGCGCCGTGATACTCCACTCGGATGCCGTCCAAAAGGGCGGGCGTTGCCCGACCCGTTCGGATAGATGCCAAATCGCTGGCGGCAACTTGAAGGGTTTTCTTCATTCGCTCTTCTGCATCGGTTAGGACCTTTCGCAATCCCTCAACCATTGGCTTTCCCTCCTTTTGACAACCTTAGGGATGGACCAGGGTTCCAATCCGCTCGCCTTTCAGAATCCGCAGGATGTTGCCTTCCTGGGTAATATTGAAAACGATGATCGGCAACTTGACTTCCCGACCGAGAGAGAAAGCCGTCCCATCCATCACCTTTAGGTCTCTGGCGAGTGCGTCCGAAAAGGTCAACGAGGAGAATAAAACCGCCTCAGGGTTCAATCGAGGATCGGCGTCGTAGACACCGTTAACGTCCGTTCCTTTCAGGATCACCTCAGCACCGATCTGGGCAGCCCGAAGGACGGCAGCGGTGTCCGTAGAGAAGAAGGGATGACCCGTCCCGCCGGCAAAAAGAAGGATCCGACCTTTTTCCAGGTGCCTTAGGGCTCGCCTAAGGATGAAGGGTTCGCAAACCGCCCGGATTTCCAAAGCACTTAAAACCCGCGTGTCTGACCCCAGGTCCTCCAAGGCTTCCTGAAGCGCCAGACAGTTGGTAATCGTCGCCAGCATTCCGATGTAATCGCCGACGATCCGGTCGGTTCCTTCCTTCTGGGCTCTTTCAACGCCCCGATAAAAGTTCCCTCCTCCGACCACGACGCCCAAGTCTACACCCAATTGGTGGGCTTGATGGATCTCCCGTGCGATCCGCCGAAGGACTTGTTGGCTAATCCCAAAACCGGCTTCTCCCCCCAGGACCTCTCCGCTGATCTTTAGAAGGACCCTTTTGTATTGCGGGAGGGTGGGACCCGCCATCGGTTAGTCGCTCCCGACAGCCAATCGCACAAATCGGCGAATTGTGACATTCTCCCCAAAAAGGGCGATCTTTTCCTTCAGCAGTTCGCCAACGGTCTTGGTATCGTCTCGGATGCAGGATTGCTCCAAAAGACAGACTTCTTGGAAGAATCGTTCTAAGCGGTCGTTGGCGACTTCTTCGGCTTTTTCGGGGTCATAGCCTTCGTTGAGGGCTTTCTGGTAGAAAAGACGCTTCTGTTCTTCAATGACGCTTTGAGGGACTTCTTCCCTGGACATATAGCGAGGGTTCATTCCCGCCACCTGCATCGCGATCTCTTGAGCCAATTGAAGAAACTCGGGCGTGCGGGCAACAAAATCACTTTCGCAATTAACCTCCACCAACGCTCCCAGTCGGTTGCCGTGATGGATGTAATAACCGATGACTCCCTCTCCCGTTGCCCGACCCATCTTTTTCTCCGCCTTTGATAGCCCTTCCAGGCGAAGATACTGTTCTGCCTTTTCCATATCTCCGTTGCTCTTCTCCAGCGCTCTCAGACAGTCCATTACACCGGCACCGGTCTTTTCCCTTAGTTTCTTGATCAGTTCCACTGGGATGGTTCGCTTCTCAGACAAAATCGGCTCCTCCTTCCCTATCCGTTGAGCGGTCTCAAAGGCTATCAACAACAAAATCTATGGTTCTTCTTCCGGTGGCTCGCTGTATTGCGCCATCAGTTCCGCTAAATCTTCCACCACTTCCTCGTCCTCGGAAGAGGCGACAATGACCGTCTGGGTTGACGGTGGAGCGGCGACCGGTGAAGCGGCGCTGACGGGCACTTCCGCCTGTCCCTCTGCTTTCAGCGCCTCGTAAAGGGCAAAGCCTTCTTTGGCGGCTTCCCCGATCTTAGAGGTGATCAACCGGATGGACCGGATGGCATCATCGTTGGCAGGAATCGGGAAGTCCACCAGATCCGGATCGCAATTGGTATCTACAATGGCGACGACGGGAATGCCCATTTTCTTCGCCTCGTTGATGGCAATTTCCTCTCGGCGCACGTCCACCACATAAAGGACATCGGGGAGCCTTTCCATTCCTTCAATGCCAGCCAAAACTTCTGCCAGTTTGTCTCGCTCTTTCCGGAGTCGCTGGCTGTCCTTCTTAGGCAAGGCGTCCATTAGACCTGACGCTTCCATTTCCCTTAAACGATTAAGATATTCCACCCGACTGCGGATCGTTTCAAAATTCGTCAGAGTCCCTGGAAGCCACCGACTGGTTACATAAAACATTTTGGACATCCGAGCGGCTTCTTGTATGGGTTCTTGGGCTTGTCTTTTCGTCCCGACGAACAACACCTTCCCGCCTTGAGCGACCTTGTCTCTGACGAAAGCGTAAGCCTGTTCTAACTGGGTAAGGGTCTTATGCAGGTCAATGATGTAGATGTCCTGCCTCTTCCCATAGATGAAGCGCTTCATCCTTGGGTTCCATCGTCTCGTCCAGTGACCAAAGTGAACGCCGGCTTCCAGCAGTTCCCTCATACTGACTACTGTCAACACTACATCCCTCCAAAAAGCGTCATCAGGGCGGGGAATCCCTCAAAGTTTGGATTATTTTAGCACCATTCTTTTTGCCCGTTAAGGGTTCTAACCCCCTAATTTTCCTTGAGACACTTGCTCTCTAAGGGTTTGAAGAGCGGATGCTCCTGTCGGGAGGGGCAGGTGGACTCTTTCCTGCCGATGGTAGGAGAGGATCAAGGCTTCTATCAGTTCCAAACTGGTTCTGCCGATGCGGGCGTCGCAAGGATGAAGAAAGTCCGGCTCGTTCACTGCCCGCACCAGATCCTGTTGGAGCGCCCTCTGGGCGCTCGCGTCGTCGTCCCGGTAGGGAAGGCGCGTCCAAGATTGGTGAGCAGAGGATTTGAACAGGTGCCAGCGCCCCAGCCACATCTGACCCCGCCCCTGCGAACCGTAGACCATAATCCCAAAGTGGAAGTGGAGAGCATCCTCGTCATAAAGGGACGGTGCTTCCGGTCCCATCATTGCCAGGCATCGGGTCCCATCATCAAAACCGATCAGCCCCATTACCGTCCCAGGGGCGGAATGGGTTTTAGCAAAATCCTCCCAACCATAGGCGTCCCCCATAGCCCACTGAGGCTTTGCCTTCTCCTTCAGCCAAACGACGAGGTCCAAAAGGTGGGTCCCTTGCTCCAAAGCGTTCATTCGGCAATGGGCTAACAAAAAAGTGGCTTCACCCACCTCCTTCCGCTCCATCGCCGACTTAAGGCGACGGGGAATGGACTGGTAGCGCAGTTGATGATTGATGATCAATCGGGTGCCCGTCTTTTGGCAGGCACTTAACATCTCGTCTAGGTCCGGCAGAGACAAGGCAATGGGTTTCTCCGAGAGAACGACGGGGATTTTTGCTTCTGCCGCAGCCATGATGGGTTCCTTGCGGAATGTGGGCTGAGTCGCTAGGTGAAGGATGTCAATGGGTTCCTCCTTAAGCATTTTGGTCCAGTCCGAGTAGGCACCGGGGATTTGAAAGCGATCGCAAAGGGTTTTCCGTCGCTCTTCATCTACATCGCAGGCAGCCGTCAACCGAATA
This sequence comes from Candidatus Caldisaccharidevorator malaysiensis, assembly GCA_025057575.1. Taxonomy (GTDB): domain Bacteria; phylum Armatimonadota; class Fervidibacteria; order Fervidibacterales; family Fervidibacteraceae; genus Caldisaccharidevorator; species Caldisaccharidevorator malaysiensis. The sequence continues at coordinate 32,381 of JANXBO010000017.1, read as the reverse complement.
TGGGGATTCCCCTGATACGCCGCTGCCATTGCTATTCCTCGGTGTCCGCATCCGATAATGGCGACCCGCAATTCCAAAATTGCCACCTCCCTCGCAGTCAGTTTCCCTATAACCGAATCATCCCTTTCGGCGCCAAACTTTGGCACACACTTGACCGCAAGGCTTAGGGATTTTGGGAGCAACAGACCATGGAAGACGAGAGTGCGACGAGGGTCCCTGACAGATTGACCCTTCGTCGGCTGGAAAGAATGAGGGAGGTCGCCAAGTTTCGTCAATTTGGGCTCCGATTGGTTTTGGAAAACCTGGAGAAAGGTCGCAATATTTCCGCTATTACCCGGACGGCGGATTCGGTAGGGGTTCAGTTTCTTCACGTCGTCCATCAAGGTCTCCAGCCTATCCTTTTGAATGAAAGGGCTTCAGCGGGTGCTCATCGTTGGGTGACCCTTATTCAACATCCCGATATCGTTCACTGCCTGACTGAATTAAAGGAGCAGGGTTTTCGGATTTATTGCACATATGTTGATCCATCGGCACGGCTTTTTGATGAGGTCTCCTATTCCGGTCGGGTCGCTATCGTCTTAGGCACTGAGTCCTCTGGCGTCTCTCTGCAAGCGCTGACCCTCGCCGATGAGAGGATCGTTATCCCTCAACTGGGGTTCAGCAACAGCCTCAATGTTTCCGTTGCCGCGGCTGTGATCCTTTATGAAGCCCTCAGACAAAGGAAGCAAGCAGGTCTGGTCCCCGATCCCGAAATGACGCCGTCCCTTCAGGAGCAGTTGATCAACCAGTGGTTGGAGAGAGAAAAATCTCTTCTCGCTCGTTCCCAAAAATTTGTTCAGTGGGGCGACGATGAGGACTGAAGAGATGATTAAGGGACGATTTCACCCTTTCTTGTCCGTCCTCTGACAGGTAAATGGGTTGCCCATCAACAAAGACCGCCGTCGCTGGACAGGAGGAGAACAGCAGTTCATAGGGGTCAGCGATCGCGACTGAAGAAGTGAAAACGGCAAGATCAGCGTCTTTCCCAGGCTCCAGACTACCGACCCTATTTCCCCAACCGAGCGCTTGCGCCGCCTTCAAGGTGATCAGTGAAAGCCATTGATGAGGTGCGAGGGCAGGATATTGTGATGGGCGGTTGCGGCTAAGAGCAACAGCAAATGCCACCTCATCTTTGGGGTCAAGGGACGGGACACTGGCAAGCCCGTCCGTCGCCAAGCAGAAGCGCCCGCCAGCAGTCCGAAAATGGCTCAACGGCATCATTCCGACTTGTAAATTCTGGTTTGACCTAGGACAGTGGACCACCCAAGATCGCCTCTGAGCAAGAAGCCGAATGTCGCTTTCGGTCAGTTGGACACAGTGGATCAAGAGGGTCTGGGGAGTAAGGAGACCGAACCGGTCGGCATAGTCAACGGGTGAAGTCGGTGATGGAAGGCTCTTTAATAGGGTTTGAAGACCAGTTAGCCCTTGGGAGGAACCTTTTAAAAATCTCCTTTCCATCGGCGACTCGGCCAGATGAAAGGAGAGGGGCAATCGGCGTGATCGGGACAGGAGGCTTGCTTGTCTCAAGGCTTCGGGGATGACAGTATAGGGAGAATGAGGGGCAAGCCCTCGGACCAGTGTTCTTTGTCCTTGGCACCAATGCTCAAGATCCTTCAGTCGGTTGGTCATTTGCTCTTTCGTTAGGCAAATCAGTTCCCGAAAAACAACCCCCTTGAAGCGGTAGCGGGTGAGGATGTCAAAAGAGGTGCCGTCCCGAGAGATGTCGCCGACGCAGGTGACGCCCGCTTTGAGGAGGGATTGGATCCCTTTCAGCACCGCTTGTGCTCTTTCTTGATCCGTCTGGCGCCGGACTGCATCCGCCATCAGCGTGATCCATTCCTCAAAACCTCGGTAGCCCTTTAGGCGATAAGGCAAAAGGCTGTTGTCCAGATGAGTGTGGGGATTGACCAGACCGGGGGTCACAACGGAACGGGGGAAGTGGATTTGAGGGACACTTCCAGAATGGGACGACAATAAGTCCTTAGCCAGACCGACAGCGACAATGCGACCGTTGGCTATCAGAAGAGCACCGTCAACGATGGGCGGTCGGGTAACGGGAAGAACCCAGTCTGCTTGGACCAAAAAGTTCAAAGGTAGCGCACCAGCCATTCCTCGGTGACGGTGAAAACTTCTTCCTCCCAGTCCAGGCGGGCAAAAGTGTGGTCCGCATCTTTGATCAAGTGCAGGGACTTGGGTTCGCGGGCGACCGAGTGATAGCGGTGGGCGTGGTCAACAGGGACGGCAGCATCCTCGGTGCCGTGAACGATTAAAGTCGCTCCATCGTATCGCAACATCTCCCGAAGAGGATCAATCCTCCGTGCCTCCGCCACGAAGGACTCGGTCACCTTCCAGCCCTGCCAATCCAGATAGCCCTGCTCTTGGAGAGTTTTCTTCAAGTTCTCGTCCAGTAACCGATCCCAGAGTTCGCCTGAAGTGGCAGCGGCTGCCCAGAGGACCAAAGCCTTGACCTTCCCATCCCTGGCGGCGGTGCAGGCAGCGACAAAGCCCCCAAGGCTCAATCCGACCAACGCCAGTCGCTCTGGCTCCGCAAAGGGCTGTTGGCGGACCCATTCAAGAGCATTCAAGGCATCCTCTATCTCGGTGGCGGGTGTCACTTCGGAGAAGTCGCCTTCGCTTTCGCCTGACCCGACGAAGTCAAACCGGAGAACCGCTAGCCCTGCCTTACTGACCCAGCGTCGGGCTGCTTTGACAAAGAGACGGTGCGGCTCAATTCGGTTTCCTGTAAACCCGTGCAACATCACGACGGTGGGGAAGCGCCCATCCAAAGTGGGTTTGTGAACCATCCCCGCCATTCGGCGCCCTCTGGAAGGGATCCAGGCAAATTCCTCCACCATAAAAACAGACCTCCATTGAGAAAGGCTAATGATACAATGAGTCTAACATTCTGGTCGCTCGCAGTGACTGTCGCAAGAGACAGGTGATTGTCCAGTGGCGGACAAAGTCGTCGTCGCCTCGGTCCAAATGGAGCCCATTTTCGGGAGAGTAGGGGAGAACCTGGAAAAAATTTCAAGTCTTTCTCGGCAGGCAGCCCAGACGGGTGCCCAGTTGGTCCTCTTCCCCGAATGTGCTCTGACGGGCTACTGCTTTGAGTCCCGGCAAGAAGCCCTTTCTGTCGCTGTTGAGACGGACGGTGAGCCAACTAAGCGCCTCAGCCAATTGAGCAAGGACCTTTCTGTATGGCTGATCGTGGGGACGGCGGAGCGGTCTGGAGATAACTTGTTCAACTCCCTATTTATGATCAGCCCTGAGGGTCTCTCTTGGGTCTATCGCAAGATTCATCTGCCGTGCATTGGTTTGGATCGTTTTGCCGATGCGGGCGACGGTCCTCTAAAAGTCGTTTCCACTGCCGTCGGTCGGCTCGGTCTTCATATCTGTTACGACGCCATTTTTCCCGAGGTCGCCCGAGTGCTCACTTTGGACGGTGCCGAGGTCCTTTGCTTAGCGACTAATTGGCCCGAAGGTGCCCGACCCATCGCCCAATTTGTCCCCATCACCAGGACCCTTGAAAATAGGGTTCACTATGTGGTCTCCAACAGAATTGGGACGGAAGGCGGTTTTCGCTTCATCGGTCATAGCCAGATCGTTGATGCCGACGGCAAGTTAAGGAAAAGGGCAGGGGAGAAAGAGGAGACGATTTTGATTGAAGAATTGGACCTAACTGTCCCCCGCAATAAAAGGATCGTGTTTCAAGAAGGCAAATACGAGGTCAATCGGGTCGGCGATCGCAGACCGGAGTTTTATCGCCTTTTAACGGAGTCTCCAGCTCCCTCAGCAACAAAAGGGTGACCGCGCTCGGGGCACGGGAGCGGAAAAGTGTTGCTCCGGCAGCGGGAACGAAAACGGACGGGCGGTTCCTCCCATTTAAGGTTTTACCGAAAATGAAAAAAAGGTCATTGATCTCTGCGAATCGCCGAAAGGTGTTCCAGAGCGAGGATGAGAGCGTGAGTCCCTTTCTGACCGTGACCCTGAGCCTGGAGCGCCACATAGAGTTGGTGGACCAAAGAAAGACCGGGAAGGGACAGTTTCATTCGGCGGGCTTCCTCCAAGGCAATGCCCATATCCTTGACGAAGTGGTCTACAAAAAATCCAGGGTCAAAATTGCCCTTCAAAATCCGTGGCGCCAGATTGTCTAAAGTCCAGCACTGGGCGGCGCCCCCTCTGATAGACTCCAGGACCGTTGCCAGGTCCAATCCTGCCTTGTAAGCGTAAAGAAGGGCTTCGCAGACGCCGATCATCGTGCCGGCGATGACGATCTGGTTGGTGAGTTTGGTATGCTGCCCAGCGCCCGGACCACCCTGGTAGACGATGCTTTTGCCCATTGCTTCCAAAAGGGGTCGGACAACCTCAAAGGCATCGCGGTCACCGCCGACCATAATGGAGAGGCGCGCCTCCCGGGCACCGACATCCCCACCGCTGACGGGAGCGTCTAAGGCGTAAGCCCCCAATTCTGCTGCCGCTTTATGAATTTCCTGTGCGAGCGAGGGCGGGGTCGTTGTCATATCCACCAAAATCATTCCTGCCCGAACGCCCTTTAAGATCCCTGAAGGACCAAAGTAGACTTGTCGCACATCTTCCGGAAAGCCGACCATCGTGAAGACCACATCGGACCCTTTGGCGACTTCCATTGGGGAATCCGCCCATCGGGCTCCTTTTTCAACGAGGGGCAGAGCCTTTTCCTTCGTCCGGTTAAAGACCGTCACCAGATAGCCCTTCGCCAAAATGTGGCGGCACATTGGAAGACCCATTACACCAGTGCCGATCCAACCGACTTTGGTTTGATGGGGCTGAACAGGGGACAAGGGCATTGGTGGTGCCTCCTTTATGGAAAAGCGTCGCGTCCTTTAGGTGACGGGGGCCGTCAGCACTGGTGCTCCCAGTCGGCGCAAAAGTCCATACATCAAACTATCCTGAAGAGCGATCAGACTGGCTTCAATGATGTTTTCTGAAACCCCTATAGTGACCCAAGACCCGACCTCGTCACGGGACTCAATCAAAACCCTCACTTTTGCTGCTGTGGCTGCGGCACTGTTGACAACCCGGACCTTGTAGTCAATTAGGCGCATTGAGGCGATTTGAGGGTAAAAGCGTTCCAAGCCCTTTCTCAGTGCCAGGTCCAAAGCGTGGACGGGACCATCGCCTTCCGCCGCTTCCACGATTTCATCATCAAAGACCCGCAACCGGACCTTTGCTTCCGCCATCAACAGACCATTGCGGTGCGTTACGATGACGGTAAAGTTAACGATCTCAAAGAAGGGTGGCACCAGACCCAGACGCCTCCTCATCAAAAGTTCCAAGGAGGCGTCCGCACTCTCATACTCGTAGCCGTCCCGTTCCTTTGCTTTAATGTCCTTAAGGATTTGGGCTGTGTAGGGGGAATCCTTGGTCAGGTGCAGTCCAAATTCTTTTGCTTTCTCAACGATTCCCGCCTTGCCGGTTAGTTCGGAGACGAGGAAGCGGCGGGTGTTGCCGACTAGTTCGGGATCGATGTGTTCATAGGTTCGGGGATCCTTAGCGACCGCATCGGTGTGCATCCCGCCTTTGTGGGCAAAAACACTCCTTCCGACAAACGGCTGCTTATCATTAGGGACCAAGTTGGCAACTTCGCTGACGAAGTAACTGAGTTCCCTTAATTTTTTCAGTTTCTCTTGCCCCACACAATGAATCCCCATCTTCAGTTCCAAATTCGCAATGACGGAGAGCAGGTTGCAGTTTCCCGATCGCTCCCCGATGCCGTTGATGGTTCCCTGCACTTGGGTCGCCCCAGCACGCACAGCAGCCAGAGCATTAGCGACAGCCAGTTCGGAATCGTTATGGGTGTGGATCCCTAAGGGGGCTTGCACCTGTTCCCGCACCCGATGAACAATTTCTTCCACATCGTGGGGTAGGCTCCCCCCGTTGGTGTCACAGAGCACAATCCAGTCCGCACCTGCTGCCTGAGCCGCCAAAAGGGTCTCGAGAGCGTATTTGGGATCTTCCCTATACCCGTCAAAGAAATGTTCGGCGTCATAGACGACTTCCCGACCCGCTTTTTTTAGATACGAAACGGTGTCGCTGATCATCCTCAGGTTTTCGTCGGGGGTGGTGTGAAGGGCGTGGCGCACATGGTGAATCCACGATTTGCCCACGATGGCGATAACGGGTGCCCCGCAACGGATCAAGGCGGCGATGTTATCGTCGGCATCTACGGGCATTCCTTTCCTTCGGGTCATTGAGAAGGCGGTGATTTTGGCATTTTGCCACGTTAACTCTCTAACAGCAGCGAAGAAGTCGCTGTCTTTCGGGTTGCTCCCTGGCCAACCCCCTTCAATGTAATGAATCCCAAATTCGTCCAGTTTCTGAGCGATCCGAATTTTGTCCTGAAGGGAAAAACTGATCCCCTCACCCTGCGCTCCGTCCCGCAGGGTCGTGTCATACAAGACCACTGATTTGGGTAGTGACATCAAGAAGCCTCCCCTTGACAGGATTTTTCGCAAGATACTTTACTTTTTATTTTAGTCCGCCGGCTGTTCCGTGACGGGTTCGCTTAAGACCACGTTGAAAACCTCAAGGTTCGTCTCTGCCATCAATTCCGATGATCGGGAATGAGCGATGGCGAATTCGTCGCTTTGTTGCCAGGCAACGAAATCTTGGTAGTCTGCCCACCAGGTTAAGACAACAAAGCGATTGGGATCCTTTTGATCCTGCAGCACATCAATTTTTTCAAAGCCTTTTCTCTTGTCCACCAAACGGGCTCTCTTTCTCAAACCTTCTAAGAACCTCTCTCTGCCTTGGTCCCTGACCCGAACGGTAAAGAAAACAGCAACCATCTTAGAACACCTCTTCATCGGTTTTCCGTCCTTGTCGCCAAAAAGCCAAAATGGCTTCCTGAATCAATTTAGCGGCGACGACTGCTGAAACTTCTGAAGGATCGTAGAGGGGATGCAGTTCCACCAGGTCCATCCCGACAATGGGCAAAGATGACAGACCTAAAATCAAACGGAGAACATCCTGATAGGAGAGACCCGCCGGCTCGGGGTTCCCCACGCCCGGGCACAAGGACGGATCTAACACATCTAAATCAATGCTCAAGTAGGTGGCTCTTTTTTTGTCGACTCGCTTTGTTAATTCTTCGGGTTGTAAAAAAAAGTTCTGATCCTCCGCTCCGAAGAAAGACCGTGTCCCACAGATAAAGAGGCGGTCGTTGACCAGTTCTGCAATGCGACGGGCGGTGCAGGCGTGGGACCAAGGGGACCCGTCGTAAGTGTCTCGCCAGTCAGAATGCGCGTCCAAAATGACGACCTGAGGATCGGAAAAATTCTCCACCAAGGCACGGACAGCACCAACGGTGACGCTGTGGTCGCCCCCCAGCAGGACGACTTTCTTTCCTTGCCTCCATTGCTGCCCAACGACCTGGCGAACCGTTTCCAGCATCTCTTCGGGTACGTCACTCAAAGCCATATCGCCGATGTCGGAAAGAGCGATTTGGGTCAGGTCCGATCGGGTGATGTGGCTGTAGGATTCAATGCTGTGAGAAGCACGGCGGATGGCAGACGGACCCAGGGAGGCTCCGGCTCGGAAACTGGAACCCGCCTCGTAAGGAGCCCCGACGATCACAATTGGGCTCTCGTCGGACCCCGAAGCAGCCAGGAACCTCATCGTCACCCAGCGCTTTCAGCCGCTAACAGTTCCTCAACAAAGGGAGGGAGAATTTGACTGGCGATGTGAATGTCGGGGCTATAATACCGGCACTGCCCAAGACCCCTGCCCCGAAAGCGATCCCTCAATTCGGCAGGAGCAACCTGCAGATCGGTGGTGGAAGCCATTGCGTAGGTCCACAGCCCGGATGGGTAAGTCGGCACAAAGCCCAAGTAAAGGCGAACGAAGGGGAACAGGCGATTCAGCCGGTTCCAGACCATTTGCACTTCCTCTTTATAGTAGAACGGTGAACCGCACTGGAGAGCGAGAATGCCGTTGGGCGAGAGGACTTGGGAGCAGTTGGCGAAGAAGGGTTGCTCAAAGAGGGCTTGAGAAGGACCGACTGGATCACTGCCGTCTACAATGATGATGTCCTGAAGTTCCGAAAGACCCCTGAGCCACTTCTCACCAGGGCTAACGATAAGAGAGACCCGAGGGTCTTGCCAGCAAGCGGCGGAGACCCTGGGCAGCCATTTTCGGCAGGCAGAGAGGACCTGTTGATCAATTTCCACCCAGGTGACCTGCTGAACCGTAGGATGCTTCAGGACCTCTCGGACGGTTCCACCGTCCCCACCGCCGATGACCAGGACCCTTTTGGGCGCTGGGTGGGTCATCAGGGGCGGATGGACCAACATCTCGTGATAGAACGCCTCATCCGCCTCGGTCACCATCACTTTCCCGTCCAGCGCCAGCAGACGACCGAGAGTGGTCTCGGCAACGATTAGGTCCTGATAAGCAGTCGGATGCTTCTCCAACCAGCGATGGACCTGGAGACCAAAAAAGACCCCCTGTCTTTGTTCCTCAACGAACAGGTCCTCTGGTAAGTCCTTCACTTAGGGCCAGATCCCCCGGTGGATCATAAAAGTCTTGACCCTCTGGGGATCAAACTCCTGCTTGATCAGTTCCACGGCTTTTTCAGGGACCGTGTTGCCGCAGGTAAAGACATCCAAAGCCAGATAGCGCATTTCGGGCCAGGTGTGAATGAAGAAATGGCTTTCGGAAACGATGGCGACGGCGCTGACACCGTAAGGCTCAAAGGTGTGGATCACCAGCCGCAGGAGTGTAGCCCCACTTTCGTTGACAGCCTTTTGGAGGCTGTTGATGATTGCCGTCGGGGACCGAATTTGGTCATTGCAGTCCCAGAATTCAGCAATCAGGTGCCTCCCCACGCCCCGGCGCAGAGCGGGGGGATTACAAACGCTTTCCCGTTCTTCTTCTGTTCGCCCCGTTGTCACCTCCTGAGTGACTTGCATCGGCAACACCTCCTGACTTTTGGTCTCGGGCGGGCTCAGCCCTGCCAATCGCCCCAGCGGTTCACCTCCGCCGTTACAGCGACCACTCTCCGTAAACACAGGCGGCGACCACGCAGCCGCACTGATCAACGATATGTTCAACGGAGATCGGGATCGTTTTGACCAGTCCCCGACCCCGGTAACGAAACGCCTCTTGGACCATCTGAAGGGCTTTCTGCTCCGCTACCTCGGCAGAGAGCCCTTCACTCTCCATCACAACACCAAAGCCGTCTGCCCCTTGACCGACGGCGAGGGCAACGGCAATCCTTTCTCCTGGCTGACTGCTGGTCCTTTCTATATAGACAACGGGGACGAGGCTTCCAGGTGTGAGTTCCGGGCGCTCTGTGACCACTTCACAATCGGGCGGGACGATGCTGGACACTTTTATCAAGTTCACATCCCCAATGCCAGCGTCCAAAAGAGCCCGATCAAAAGCCGTTAAAGGAGTCAACCCCTCCCCTTTACCAGCAACCAAATAAAGTCGTTTCTTCCCGTTCACTCGGTTCCCTCTCTCCTATGTCGTCGCCGCTTCGTTGTCGGTGAAGATGTCCCCAACGACGGGCTCGTTGCTGATGCGAGGCGTGCGGAGCAGTTCTATCCGAAACAAAGCAGACTGATACCAAATGTCTCTAGGTCTCTCTTTCGCGGGCAGCCAATCCCACGCCCTCATCTTTTCTACATAATCCCAGTTCTCATACCAGTGGAACCGATCGCGTATGTCGGTCACAACAGCGCCCCGGCTCAAAAGAAATTGCTGAATTCTTTGCCATTTGGACAGGCTGGATTCCAAGCGGGTCAGACCAAAATAACCAGCAGAACCGGCGCCCTTAAGGGCTAAGAGACCCCGGTCAATAAAGACCTTAAAGCCCACAAAACTCTCTGTCGGATCGCACAGAAAGGTGTCAAATTGACCGAGCCAGGCGTCGGGCAGGGGATTGCGTAAGTCGTGCTCTCGTGCCTCCAGGTTCGTCAGCCGTTCGGAGCGGGCGACTTGTCGGATAAAGCGGATCAGCCGACGGTCTATGTCAATGACTAAGACGTTTCTGCAAACACCGGTTAGAGCCAACGCGATGCTGACCAAGTCATCGTCTCCCAAAACGATGACCGACTTGCCGGTCAGGTCTCCTTTTGCCCACGCAACAGCGACACGGGCAATCGTCGTTTCTACCGTTACATATCCTTGGTCAAACTTCTGCAGCGCCGTTGGTCGTTCTTGAGCGATTTGTCGGAATCTTTCTAAAAGGGACTTCAAAAGACCACTGGAGACATCCACACCCCGTCCATCGCAATGGGGACAGTCAAAAGTCATCGGCGGACCAATACCCAGGGCTTCTGCCAGACTTTTTCCTTCTTCCGTTAGGGTTAGCCGTCCGTCCTGGGTCGTTAAAAGTCCTTCTTTTTCCATCAAGTCCCAAAGGCAGGTCGTGTAGCGGAGGGGAGCATGGCTGTGCCGAATGACAGTCCACATATCAGAATCACTGAGACAAGCGGCAAGGGCTCTTTCGGCGTCTCGACGGGTGACGGGCATGCCCGTTAGTGCCTTTGCTCGCCGATGAAGTCGGTCCAGCGAATCTGTTCCCTTCCGCTCTGCCATTTTTTCGTCTCCTACTGCGCGTTCAGACAAAAAAATACTCCGCTCCCGCCGCTCAGGGGAGCGTCCCTCTTTTGGGCGATTCCTCACCGGCTCTTCGGACCTTCACGATCCTTTCACGACCTCACCGGTCGCGAGCCTTTTGAGCGGCTGAGGTCCCGCCCCCTGCCCTAACTGTTACCGACTGGATTTGAAGTTTAGCGTGCAGTCCCGCTGATGTCAATAGTCAATAATTGAAGCCCATTATTGCCCCGGTAGAAACTCCGACAAGAGCCTTTCCATCTTCAGCGCACGGGAACCTTTGATGAGGACCAGGTCCCCTTCCATAAGGTGTTGTCTCCAGTCGCCAACAGCCTGCTCTATGCTCGGGTAAAAAATGACCTGATCCGATCCCATCCCCTCCGACAACGCTCCCTCAACGATCGGATACGCGTCTTGACCGATAACCATCAACAGGTCCACAATTTGTGCCGCTTTCTTTCCCACTTCTTGGTGTCCCGCCTCGTGAAAAGGACCCAATTCCAGCATCGTTCCGAGGATCGCCACTTTCCTTTGGGCAGGAAGTTCCTTTAAAGTCCTTAAAGCGGCGCCGACGGAGTCTGGGTTGGCATTGTAGGCGTCGTTGAGAACCCAGCACCCAGGGGGGGCACACCAAAGTTTTTGGAGCCTCATTTTGGGAAGAGGTGCCCTCTTGAGAGCGCCAATGATGACCTCCAAATCCAGGTTCAGGAGGGAGGCGACGGCAAGGGCTGCCAAAGCGTTGAGAGCGTTATGAGACCCTAAGGCAGGTAAGTGGACCGTCAAAACTCGCCCATTGATCAACGCCTCTACTTCGGTCCCGTCCCAAGTCACCTTCCATCGGATGCCCCGCACATCCGCCTTTTCCGAATAACCAAAGGTGACGATAGTTCCTGCTGCTTTTGCGGCCAAGCGGCTCAAAAAAGGATCGTCAGCGGGCAACACGGCAATGGGTGGGCTTGCCTGTTTCGTTTCGTCCGTTTGGAACCTGAGCAAGATGTCACTTTTTTCCTCGGCGATCTGCTCTTGACTTCCCAAAAAACCGATGTGGGCGCGACCGATGTTGGTGATGACAGCGATGTCGGGAGGAGCCATTTGAGACAGGTAGGCAATGTCGCCTCGCTTCCTGGTGGCAAACTCCAGCACCACAGCCCAGTGTTCCTCTGTCAAATTGAAGATCGTGAGGGGAACTCCAATTTCGTTGTTGTAACTCTCCGGTGAAGCGACGACAGGACCTGCAGTCGCAACGACAGTAGCGATCAGGTCCTTCGTGGTCGTCTTACCGCTGCTTCCCGTAACGGCAATGACCGTCCGAGGTCGTTCCAAAGAAGGCTTTTGCCGCCAGGCTTTTAAATAGCAATGAGCCAGGTCTCCGAGAGCGCGAAGGGTGTCCGGAACGATCAGGAGAGGCTTTTGAGCGGGAACGGGTCGGCTAACTAATAGGGCAGCAGCGCCCCGATGCTCGGCGTCCGTCACATAAGAGTGACCGTCTCCTTTTTCACCTTTTAAGGCGACAAAAAGGGAGCCTGGCGTTGCCTGGCGACTATCGGTCACGATCTTGGTGATTGTGATGGCTTTAGGATCGCCCCTAACCTGTGCTCCAACCCATTGCGCAATCAGGGTGAGCAAAATTGGCTCCATCCTCTTTTTTGCAACTCCCGCAAAAAATTATCTGGATCGCTAATAGGTCGGGTCACTTGGGAAGAAGGATCTGGATTAGCGCCTCGTATTCTGAGAAGTCAGGGATCAAAAGGTCGGCACCCGCTTGAGTCAGTCGGCGCACCTTCCAGTGGTCCCATTGTCCTACAGCAAATTCGTTGACAGCGACCCCGATGGCGACACCGCCTGCTTTCTTCGTCTCTTCAATCTCAACGAAACCATCTCCAAAAGCAACCAGTTCGGGTCCTTCCAAGTGTGCCTCGGTTAAAATGTTCTTGATCAAAATGTCTTTGTCAAATTCTTGCCATCGGTCCCGTGCGCCGTAGATGCCCCCGTCAAAGAAATGGTCAATTTGAAGGGCTCTGGCTTCTTCTTCCACAAACGGCTGATCGGTCCCACTGGCAAGGTAGAGGCGGACCCCTTGTTCTTTTAACAAAGTCAAAAAGGGGCGGGCACCAGGGGTTAACTTCTCGTCGGGCGCAATGCGCCCTGACTTCACCCCTTCCACTCGGTCTTGGATCACCTGCCACAGCCTCTGATGGTAAATCCTCTTGTATTCCAACACATCTTTTGGCGTTCCTCCCCGCTTCGCCACCTCTTCTGCCAGTCGGATCATCTGATAGATCGTCTGTTTACCCGTTAACCGATCCACATAGTCCCGCACGAATCGCCTCAACTCTTCCTCCGTCTCACCACTGTTCAATTCGGCGAGGATCTCCACCATCATTTGGACCATAACCGATTGCCAACCCGAGCGGAGAAGGGAAAGGGTTCCATCAAAGTCAAAGAGAGCGTGCGTCATTCTCCCAAAAGGGGCATCAGGGTTAAGGACAATCTTTCGGGATAAGATGTCCAAAGTCACAGGCATTGGTCAACCATACCAAAACTGCAGGATTTTGGCGACGGTGGGACGAACCTGCTTTCTGGGGAGGATGAGATCAATGTGACCGTGAGCGAACTGGTATTCTGCCGTGCGGTGTTCCTTAGGGACCTTGATTTTCAGAGACAGTTCAATCACCCTGGGTCCGGTAAAGCCCACTGTGGCGCCCGGTTCACTGAGAATGATGTCCGCAAGGGAACCAAAGGATGCGTGGACACCTGCCATACTGTCGGTCAAGAGGACGATGTAGGGGATTGCGGCTTCCTTCAGGCGCGCCACGGCAGCACTGGTCTTAGCCATCTGCATCAGCGAGAGGAGCCCTTCCTGCATCCGTGCTCCCCCGCCGCTACCGATGATGATGAAAACGGGGATCCGCAAAGTTTCTGCCCTCTCCATCAAGCGGGTGATCTTCTCTCCCACCACGCTTCCCATACTGCCGCCCATAAATTGAAAATCGGTAATCCCGATGGCAACGGTCCAGCCCTCAATGGTTGCCCGACCCGTTAGGGCAGCATCCTTGAGCCTTGTCTTTTGGGCGTCCCGCACCACCTTGGCGGCGTAATCGGGAAACTGCAGGGGATCCTTAGGTGCCAGGTGTCCGTCCCATTCTTCAAAGGAACCTTCGTCCACCGTAATCGCCAGTCGCTCCCAAGCGCCCAGGCGATGATGGTATTGGCATCTTGGGCAGACTTTCAGGTTCTGTTCAAAATCCTTACGGTAAATCATTGATTCGCAACCGGTGCATTTGACCCACAAGTTGGGTAGCGTCGCCACGGGTGTTGCCCCAGCGGATCCAACAGACCGTTCCTCGTTCATCGGACCTTCCACCACCTGTGCTAATATTGTGACGGCAACGGGACTCCCCCGAGAGATGGCTCAGAGGGGTTGGGCAACAGGAGCATCGGGATGGACCAGTTAAGCAACTGGCGGGACCGGATTGACCAGATTGACCTTCAGATACTGGAACTTCTGAGGGAAAGAGCCCGATTAGCCCAACAGATTGCCCGATGGAAACAAAAGGAAAATTTGCCCCTTTACCATCCCGGGAGAGAAGGGGAAATTCTGGGGCGCCTTCTCCGAACGCCTCACGATCCGTTACCGGACCAAGCGGTGCGCGCCGTTTTCAGGGAAATTCTTTCTGCCTGCCGGTCCGTTGCCCGACCGCCGAGGGTTGCCTTCCTTGGTCCCCTTCACTCTTTTTCCCATCTGGCGTGTGAGGAGCATTTGGGGACCTTTGCAGAGTTTTTCCCCCAGCCCACCATCGCTGATGTCTTTCGTCAGGTGGAACGAAAGGCAGTGGACTTTGGGGTCGTGCCGGCAGAGAATCTTGCTGAAGGTGCCGTCGGTGATACCCTGGACTGTCTCCTTAACACCTCGGCAAAGATCATCGGCGAAGTCCTCTTGGAGATTAACCACTGTCTTCTGTCCCGCACTGACGATGTCAACCAGATTAAGAGAGTTTATTCCCGTGATATTGCCCTAGCGCAATGTCGTAACTGGTTGCGGGATCATCTCCCCACTGCCGAACAAGTGGCTGTTGCCAGCACGGCGGAAGGCGCTGTTAAGGCTCGTGACGAAGAGGGTGCTGCTGCCATCGGTCCTGCCAGAGCCGCCGAAGCCTACGAACTGAAGGTCCTCGCCGAAAGGATTCAGGATACTCCCGTTAACCAGACCCGCTTTTGGGTTTTGGGAAGCACGCTTCAAGAGCCGTCGGGATACGACAAGACGACCATTGCTTTCTCTGTTCCCCACCGACCGGGGACCCTCCATCGGGCTCTGGGTGCCCTCAGAGAGCATCAGATCAATATGACCATGATCGCCTCCCGTCCCGCCCGCCACACTCCTTGGGAGTATATCTTCTTTGTGGACTTTCAAGGACACGTCAACGACGAGCCGGTCAAGAAGGCTTTGGAAGAAATGAACAGAGATTGTCTTTTCCTTAAAGTCCTGGGCTCTTATCCGGAGGCGTTGGAAGCGCTGTAAACTGGTGCCCAAAAGGGGGACCGGTTATGTGGGTGGTCCTTGTCTTTCTGGTTGTTGCTGTTTTTCTCATTGCTTGGGGCGTCGCTATTTACAACCGACTGGTGGCTTTGTCGGTCGGCGTGGAGACTGCTTGGAGCAATGTGGATGTCCAGTTGAAAAAGCGCCACGACTTGGTGCCTAACCTGGTAGAGACCGTCAAAGGCTATGCCGCCCACGAAAGGAAAACTTTGGAAGCCGTCGTTCAGGCTCGCAACGCCGCTTTGGCGGCTCCTGACCCTCAGCAGAGAATCCAAGCGGAGAATATGTTGACAGGAGCCCTTCGTCAGTTATTTGCCCTTGCCGAAGCCTACCCTGATCTGAAAGCCAACCAGAATTTCCTTGCCCTTCAACAGGAACTGTCCAATATAGAGCAAGAGATTGCGGGAGCGCGAACCTTTTACAACGCCGCTGTGCGGGACTACAACACCCGAACGCGCCTATTCCCCGATGTGCTGATCGCAAATTTCTTCGGCTTTAGGGCTCGCCCCTTCTTTGAGGCGGACGAGAGGGAAAAGGCGCCTGTCAAAGTGCAGTTTTGAGGGGTCCGTCAAAACCCGACAAGTAAGGAAGCGGAGGGAGACCGGTGTCGGGACTGAGGGACATATGGTGGGCTTTTTGGTTTTGCTTGCTTCTGGGGACTTTGTCAAAGACACACGAGGAAATGACGTTTCTCTTGAACACTCGTCATCAGCGACACCTCATCGCACAGCAGATCAGCCTATTGGAGCGGGAACGCCAGTCGCTGGTGCGGAAGATCTGGTATCTGCAAAGTCCGAGCGGCGAGCGGTTTTTGTTCAAGATCCGTCAAGAACCGCCAAAAGGGGAGCGACTGATAGCAGGAACCGCAATCGGCATTAGGGGGACAGCAGATATCAAGGCCCTCATCCCTGGGGGACCGCAAGAATGGGGCGCCCTATCATTGAAGAGCCAGTCCGAAAAACCCTCATCTCGCCTTCTGCAGCTTGGTCCCAATTTCTCACCGTAGCCCTGACCGCTGCCTCTGCCCTTTTCCTCGCCGTTGTTTTTTACCTGCCCAGTGCCAGCCCTCTCGCCTGGTTGGCTCTTGCCCCTTGGCTTTACAGTTTGAAAATCTCTTCCTTCCGTCAGGCGTTGGGGTTGTCGCTTCTGTGGGGTCTTGTCTTCCACGGCTTGGTCAATGGATGGATCGTTCCAACCGTCCAACGATTGGGTCCCTACACCGAAACGCCCCAGTCCCCGATGCTCTTTTGGGCTGTCGTCGCCTTTCTAACCGTCATTTGTTACCAATCTTTGTATGCTGTCCTGTTTGCTCTTCTGGTCAGGGCACTGTTGCGGCACGGAAAGGGGTTCCTTTTGGCAGCGGGCATCAGCGCCGCTTGGATGCTGACCGAATGGCTCCGATGTCTGGGACCCTTTGGCTATCCCTGGTGCCTTCTCGCCTCCAGTCAAGTCAACTGTCTCGTCATCCTTCAATGGTTATCCGTCATCGGTCCCTTTGCCCTTGGCGGTTTATTAGTCACGATGAATGCTCTGATTGTGGAGTGTCTCATTGACCGAACCGTAAAGCCATTGATGGTGGCGATGGCGCTGCTGGTCCTTTTGCTGATCGGCGGTTGGCTGCAACTGCAACGGAGTCAGCAAGCGGAGAGAAGGGCACCGAGGATGTCGGTTGCTGCTGTCCAGGGTGGTTTCGGGATGGAAAGATGGCTGGGTGATGTCTCGGAAGCGTTTCTGCAGGAAGTGCTGAAAGAACATCTGACCCTGTCAACAAAGGCAGCAGAAAAAGGAGCGCATTTAATCGTCTGGTCCGAGACCGCCGTCCCCGTCATCATCACGCCGACCAATATTGCCAGTCCCTTTTTTAAAGAACTCTTTCAATTTCTGGTCCGCTACAAGGTCTTTTTAATAGCAGGTGCACCGACTCAAGAGAACGGGTTATCTTACAATGCTGCCTTGGGGTTATGGGCGGAAAAGGGTCGGGTGGGGGAGCTGGTGGCGTATCGGAAGGTCCGTTTGGTGCCTTTCGGAGAATATGTTCCCTTCTCTGACCGTTGGTCGTGGCTGGCCGATTGGATCCCTCATCAGGAGCCCCAGACGACTCCGGGAAAAGAAGTGGTTCCCCTCTCGGTCGGTGAGGAGGGACGAAGGGTTACCGTTCCCGTCCTTATCTGCTTTGAGTCCCTCTTCCCCCAGCATTTGCGCCAGATGTTCGTCAAAAAGGTGGCTGATGATGAGCCGACATTAGTGGCGATCATCACCAATGACGATTGGTATCGGAAAGGTCTTGCCCCTTATCATCACGCCCGCGTTGCCATCCTTCGGGCGGTTGAGTCCCAAAGAGCCGTGGTGCGAGCAGCCGGAACGGGTATCAGTCTGATTGTCTCACCGATGGGCAAGGTTCTGGCCGAAGCACCAATGGGCAGCCGGCAAGTTTTGGTTCAATCGGTTCCCGTTCTTTCGGGACGGTCCCTTTACTACCGCTTGGGAGATTTTCCATTTGTTGTGCTCGCTGTGTTGGTCATTGGTCTGTGCCTAATGCCTCGGCATTACCGTGCCGTAGCGCTAAACTGGATGCGGGAGATCGTGAGGGAACATTGGCGCAGAGGAGGGAATTACAATGTCCGTGCGTGTTAATGGAGTAGAGATCACCCTTCTGAAACACGATGCTTTTCTCCTTCGGTCGGGAGATGTCGCCGTAGCCATTGACCCTTATCAGTTGAAGAAGAAGCGTAACGAGGCAGACCTGGTGTTAATTACCCACGACCACTTTGACCACTGTGAACAGTCGTCGGTGGACCTGGTGGCAAAGCCGGGAGCGGTTATTGTGGCGCCGAAAAGTGCCGCCGCTAAGTTGACCGGTGAGGTCAAGGTCGTCCAAGCGGGTGACCAGGTGACCGAGAAGGGGGTGACCGTCCGCGTCGTCCCTGCCTACAATGTCCGAGCGGACCGGCAAAACTTTCATCCGAAGGGTTACGATGGTGTGGGTTATCTGATTCATCTTGGGGGGCTGGTCATCTATCATGCAGGCGACACCGATGTGATCCCCGAGATGGAAACCCTGGGACCGGTAGACCTTGCTCTCCTCCCCGTCAGCGGGACCTATGTGATGGATGCCCGGGAGGCTGCCGAAGCGGTTCAGAAGATCAGGCCCAAGAGGGTTATTCCGATGCACTGGGGGGCGATCGTCGGTTCCCGTGCCGATGCGGTGGAGTTCCAGAAGTTAGTGGGGGATCAAGCAGAAGTGATCCTTCTGGATCCCGAAGAGTAACGTTGCCATTGTCGTGTCGTCACTCTTTCTTCTTCAGAATCTTAGAAAGCCGCTTGGTCCCTTGGGCGGATCCTTTCATTGTCATCGTAATGGATGGTTGTCCCTGTGCCTGAATGGTCATACTCATCTCCATGTCAGCGGAGCCTTCCGATCTTACCTCGTGACCGGCGTTGTTGTCAAACCAAAACTTGTTGGTGCCCTTGACCGAGCCGTCTACTGTCAACTGAGCGCCGCCTGGGGGAGCAACGGCTTCGGTAATTTGTCGGATCATATCGCCCAATTGGACCATCTCGTAGGTGTTCTCTATAACGACACAGTCTCTGCCGGCGACTTTTTCAAGACCGATCAGACGGGCTCTGCCCTTAACCTCATAGCGCACTGATCGGTCCTTTATGGAAAAGTTGATCGTCTGAGTGGCGTCCCAGTCGTCTCCTTCTTTTGCCGGATTTTCTGGGAAAAGAATCCCTTGGTATCCCATTCCACCAGCGCCACCGCCAAAACTAATGTCTCCCGGTGAGAAGGGCATCTTTTCCTTTAAGGTCTCGTCCATCTCCAAAATCTCCATTTGAAGGACCCGACCGCGGGGGTCAATCCGCAGTTTCATTCGGGTTCTGGGGATGTCCATTGACAATTCAGGCTGTCCGGGGGTCGGCAGCCCTGTCATCGTCATTTTCATCTTTCCCGTGGTCGTCATCAAGATGGTCGCAATGCCGTCTTTGTCCACCTCTTCCGCTCGCTGCCATTCCCTTGTCTGACCTTCCATATCCATATTCATCGTCACATCCTGGTTGGGAAGGGGAAGGTTCACCGTCATATTTATCGTAAACGTGTTCTCGTAAAGAAAAGCGACATCGGTGAGGAATTTATAGCGAAGCAGATGTCCTTCCGTGTTTTGGGTGGCAACGGCGGTCAGGACAAGAAAAAGAGCGACGCTCACCGTGACCGGCAACGCTTTTCTCATCTCCGAACCTCCCGATTCATTCTTTCACTTTGCGCCAGCCGTGCTGCTAAGAGGATTGCCCGCACCAGACTCCCCTCTCGGGCTTTATTTTGCCATGCGATGTCAAAAGCGACTCCGTGATCGGGGGAGGTGCGGACAATGGGCAACCCTGCGGTCACATTGACCGCTGACTCAAAGGCTAACAACTTGACCGGGATATGACCTTGGTCGTGGTAGTGGGCAACGACGATGTCATAGAGCCCCTTGCGGGCGTGATAAAAGACCGTGTCAGCGGGAACAGGACCAAAAACGGTAAAACCCTTCTCCTTGAGCAACGATACTGCCGGCTCCACGATTTCCTGATCGTCATTTCCAAAGGCACCTCCCTCTCCCAAGTGGGGATTGACAGCAGCGACTGCGATGCGGGGCTCTCTTTTGTAAACCTTTGCCCACACCTGCTTGCCCAGTTCCGCCGTCCGAACGATAGCGGACGGCGTCAACCGTTTCAAGGCTTCTTTCAGGGCAAGGTGTCCCGTCGTGTGAATGACTTTAAGGGGTGCGGACCAAAGCATCAATTTCGTTTCCTTGACCCCGCAGCGATCTGCCAAAAACTCTGTCACCCCTGGATAGGGAAAGCCCGCTAAATGAGCCGACTCCTTGCAAATGGGGGCGGTTACCAACCCGTTGGCTTGACCGGAAAGGACGAGGGACAGAGCCGACTCCATTGACTGAACGGCGATGCGTCCATATCGGGCATCCTTCCTACCGGGCTCAATGGTTTCTATCTGGGCGTCGCCGATATCCACCACAGGGATCACTTGTGGCGGGAACCCCTCAACACCAGCATCAGTGACTTCCTTGACAGTGTCCTCCAGACCCATTAGACGGGCGGCTTGAGAAATGACAGAAAGGCTGCCGACGACGATTGGGTTGACTTTTCTTCGGACAAGGGGATGGCGGAGGGCTTTGACAATAATTTCCGGTCCGATGCCTGCGGGATCACCCATTGAAATGGCAATAATAGGGCGCAGGAGCCGATCACCAAAGGAAATTCTATAACAGCGGTGGGAAATGACGAAAGAAGCGATTAAGGTAAGTCAGCGATCCAGCGCTCTTGAACGCACTGATTAATTACCTGCCGGACAGAAAACCACTTGCTATGTCCGTCGGCAAAGAGAATGTTGGTCCCGTCACTGTGACGCCCTACCAACCAGATCCCGATGCTCACATTGGGGTTGTTGGCAGCGGGGGCAGGATCAAAGATCCTCCAACCGTTGGGAGGCGTTGACGGAGCCATCCCCGCAGGATTGGGGTCTTCCACCTTATTGGGGTTGGTTTCGCTGTCCATTAGAACCAGCCGAGACTCGGGTCGGATGATGCGCAGGCGTGAGATACCGGCATAACCGGGTAGCCGTCCGGATGCCCCTTTGTGACAGGTCGCTGGATCAACCGCATCGTCATTATTGGCGTTAATGGCGTAACTGACTGGGATGATGGGCGCATCAGCAGGATTGAGACCAAAGGACGAAGCCAATTGGCTGGGGACGCCGGCGCGCAGTGGAAAAACTTGAGAGGGGCAGGCGGTGACGGTAGACGCCCTGGTGTAGGGGAGGACCAGGTGGGCATAGAGCCAAGGAATGCGCAGGGGTAAAAGGCGACATTGGTAAGACAGAACATTCACATCATCATAATCCTGAGAGTAAGCCGAGAGGGCTTGGCTCAACTGCCGCAGATTGCCCATACAGGCGTTTTGGGCTGATCGCTCCCTCATTCGGAGGAAAACGGGTAGCAGCACCCCTGCCAGAATGGCGACAACGGCTAAAACGACCAACAGTTCCGTTACCGTGAAGCCCCGTCGTCTCATTGCCGGTCCGTTCACCATTATGCCATTGAAAGGGACGGCTCTTAAGGTTCAATGTGGACCGTCAGACCGGCGAAATCAAAGCGGAAGGGGAGCAGGGTCATTTTGTGGGTGGTAATCTTTTCCTCCACTCGGCTTTTGGCGTCCTGGTCTTTGCAAAGGAACAGAAGGCAGCCCCCACCGCCAGCACCGCAGGGTTTTCCGCCCAAGATGTCGGGAGCCACCTCGGAAAAGAGCCGCTCAATGGTCTCGTTGGTGGTGGAGGCATCCAGCCGCTTGGAGCATTCAAATTGGAGGGTCAGGATCTTGCCGACTTCCTCCCAATCGCCTTTCTCCAATGCCTCCTTTGCCTGATAGGCGCTATCCCTCATTGTCAAAAGAGCATCCAAAACCTCTCGGTGCCCTCTACTGAAGCGACCCCAGACATTTTCGTGGATGCGGGAGGAAAGGCGGGACGCTCCGGTGTAGCAAAGAACCAGGCGCCTCTCCAGTTCCGCTAACTTGTCCGCCGGTATGCGAACGGGGTGGACCACCGATCGGTCTTTGAAGAACTCAAACAGGTTGATGCCGCCAAAGGCAGCCGCATACTGGTCCTGCTTACCCCCAACGATTCCCAGAATCTTCTCCGCCTGATAAGATCCCTCAGCAATCATTTGGCGGGCTTCAGGAGTCGTCACCGGCTCAGCACGGACCAAAGCCAGCCAAAGGACATTCATCGCCGCCGAGGTGCCCAGCCCCGAACCGGTCGGAACCTGAGTATGATAGCGAATCTGAACGCCATCCTGGGTTGGTGCGTGGCGACCGACGAGAAGTTCCCCCTCCACCCAGTAGCCGATGGCGGCATTCAAAGTCGCCCCACCAAAAGGCTCAAAAAAGTAAACCACATCGGTCCACGCACCCGCCAGGTCCACCCTCACCGGTGCCCGACCGGTCACCTTCATTGACCCGACACCTCCATCGCGCCTGCCTCCCCGTCGGGTTGTTCGGGCACCGTGCCCGCTGCCTGATCACCCGTTACCGGACTAACCTGCTCCAACTTCTTTTGTCGTGCCTGAAGAAGAGCCTCTTTTAGTCGCTGTTTTCTTCTCTTTTCCCTGCGATGGCGTCGCCGCCTCAGTTCTCGTCGCCGTTCCCTTCCTTTGCCCATTTTCGTCAATCCTCTCCTCCTCACTCCTTCTTGCGGATGAGACGATCAGGACCGCCTTCTTCGCCCGATCGGCGCAAATCGCTTCTCCATAATCCATTGCCTTCCGTCATAAGTTTGACCGACGACCTGAAAGCCCAATTTTTTGTAGAGCCCCAACGCCCGGGCGTTATGTTTGAACACGTGTAACTCAATCCCCTTCATTTTTCTTGCCTTGGCTTCCTCAATCAGTAGATCCATCAGTAATGTTCCCAAACCGATTCCTTGATACTGATCGGCGACCGCAATGCTCAAAAGGGGCAGTCCCGGATTAGTTAACTGGACTCGCCAGTAGGCGTATGCGACGATCGTGTCACCCGAAAGGGCAATGAGACGAAAGACCCGATCGGAGTTAGGCTCTTCGCGGACCCACTCCACGATCAGGGGATCCATTCCGTAAGCAAAAAATAAGTCCCGGCTGGTCGGGGACAGCCCTTTCGTGAAGAAATCGGCTAACGATTCGGCATCCGCTTCGCGCAGCATTCGGACCAGCACTTGAGAGCCATTTTTGAGGGTGAACCAGGTGCCGCAAGTGAGGTCCGTTGTCGTCATTGCCCTGTTCCCTTGTCCTCGTCCAAACCTAACAGTTCCCGAATTTTTCGTAGTGGGTTCCCATCACGAACTAACGCCTCGCCGACCAAGAGAGCGTCTACGCCTAAATCTTCCAGAAAAACCACCTGTTCTCGGCTCTCAATTCCCGACTCAGCCACAATAATTTTTCCTTTATCAATGGATTGCATCACTTGCGCTGTCCTGTTAAGGTCCACTTGAAAGGTCGTTAAATCTCTATTGTTAATGCCAATGCAAACGGCGCCTGTCTTCTGGGCTACCTCCGCCTCCTTTTCATCGTGGACTTCTACAAGACAATCCATCTTTAAGTCATTGCTTAATGCCAAAAGGTCCTTTAATTGCTCCACCGATAACAAGGCGACAATCAGAAGAAGAGCGTCCGCGCCCGCAACCCGTGCTTCGTAGACTTGAAACGGGTCTATGATAAAGTCCTTGCGCAGGACCGGTTTGGAGGTTTTTTCCTTCGCCAGGGCGAGATCCGATAGGTCTCCCCCGAAAAAAGGGAAATCGGTCAGCACCGAGATCGCAGCGGCAGGGCTTCTTTCATAAGATTCCAGGATCTCTTCCTTTTTTTCACTGGCAACAAACTGCCCCTTGACCGGTGACCGGACCTTCAGTTCTGCGATCAGCCGAATCGGTCCTGTCTCCTTTCTCTTAATGGCGGAGAGAAACCCCCGATTGGGAGCCACCTTCACCAGGTTCTGCGCCTGCTCCCTTAACCAGCAAAAATCGCTCGTCCTTTTTCGCTCCGCAACCTCTTCTTTTTTTCGGACGGCGATTGTTTGAAGCCAGTTCATTTTCTTTTCTCCAATTCGTCTTTGACTGGTCTTTGACTTGTCTATGAGTGGGATTTCTGTTTGCTGGCGAAGTCAATCAAATCATTCAATTTTCTTTTGGCTGCACCTGATTTTACCGCTTCTCTCGCCATTATGATGCCCTGATCAAAGTCTTCGGCAATGCCGCTGACGACCAAAGCGGCGGCGGCGTTCAGGACCGCCATATCCAAGACGGGACCTTCCAAATCATTAGAAAAAAGCCGAAGCAGCAAATCGGCATTTTCCTTGGGGCTGGTGGCACGGATAGCCGCCGGATCGGCTTTTTTGATGCCAACGGATTCAGGGAAAAAAAGCCACTGGTGGATGTGGCGATTTTTTAATTCCGTGATAAGCGTCGGAGCCGTTACGGAAATCTCGTCCATTCCATCCAAACTAAAAACGACAAAGGCTCTTTTAAGCCCCAGGTTCCTGAGGACTTGGGCGATACTCAGAGCGCGGGTGCCGTCATAGATTCCCATCACTTGACCTTCGGGACGAAAGGGATTGGTCAAGGGTCCTAAAAGGTTAAAAACGGTCCGGAGTTTGATCTCCCTCCTTGGTCCGAGCGCTGCCTTCATTGCGGGATGAAAAGACGGGGCGAATAAAAAGGCAATGCCGACCTCATCCAAACATTGACCAACTTTTTCGGGGGGCAGATCCAAGGGATATCCCAGTTGCTCCAACACATCGGCGCTCCCGCTGAGGCTGGTGACGGAACGGTTGCCGTGCTTGGCGATGTTGGCTCCCGCACCGGCTGCAATGAAGGCGGCTGCTGTGGAGACATTAAAGGTTTTAACGGCGTCGCCACCTGTCCCACAGGTATCGGTGAGAGGGCGCCGCCGAACGGGAACCTGGACCGCCCTTTCCCTCATCGCCTGGGCAAAGCCGGTGATTTCGTCTTCGGTCTCCCTTTTCATTCGTAAGGCGACCAGTAGGGCTCCGATCTGAGCAGGTGTCGCCGCACCATCCATCACCTCGCCCATTACCGATGCCGCCTCTTCTTGAGTCAAATGCTGTCCCTCAATGACTTTCTGAAGGGCTTCCACAATCGTCACGGCTGTCACCTGCCTGTTGACGAATCCAATCGGCAAAGCGCACTTCTGTCCCGTCCACATACCACCAAAGAACGGCAGGAGTCTGATAAGGATGAAGGGACAGAAGGTGGTTGACTGCCTGGGTCAGCCGCCTTTCCGTCGTCTTCACCAACACCGAAAACTCTTGATCCTCTTGGATTTCTCCCTGCCACTGATAAACCGACTGGATCGAGCCGATGTTGACGCAGGCGCAAAGTCGGTTTGCTACGAGCGATCGGGCGATTCGGACTGCCTCGTCCCTGTTGGGGACCGTTGAATAGATCAAGACGATGCGCTCCGACATTCCTGTTTCCCCCTCAACGACTCCTCCTCAGCCAAGCGACAGCAGCAATTGGTGACATCGTCAAATAAGACCAGCCAGCGAGAGTCATTGCCACTAAGTAAGGGAAACCAGCGTCCGAAAAAAAAGGATGGAGCAAGGCTAAGCCGACCGCCAGCCCGACCCCGCTCCCCAAGAGCCGGATCCAGAAAGTTGGGGCTTCCAAGGTGAGAAGAACCCGGTGAAACCGAACGGACGGCAACAGTCCCTTCCACAGCCGACCGATTGCCTGAAAAACAGCATAGGAAGCGACGAGCGGAGTCTCCTCTCGATAACTTAAGGTCGGTAACCAGACAGCTGCCTTTTTCAGAAGGGCCTGCCCCTCTTCTCGCTGATTTTTTGAAATCCTGCAGTCTGCAAGGAGGGCAAGGGTGATCGGGTCATTTCGTTTGCGCACCAACACTTGTTCTAAGAGGGCAGCGCCTTGGTCGGACTGACCGGTCATTATCAGCCAATGGGCAGTTGCCCGAAGCGTCGCCCAGCGGTCGGGAAAGTCGGTCATTAGTTCCTTCAGCAACCGTTTCGCTGTCTTCTTGTCGCCCTTAAAAAGTAAAAAGTGGATTTTGCAAGAAACATAGAGGGGCAAAGAATTGGCTAGATAGGCGGCCTGCTCAAAGGCTTTGTGGGCTTCCGCTAATTGACCGATTCGAGACCAAACGAGACCGAGGGCAAGGTAGGACAAGGGATTTTCGGGTCCCAACCTCGTCAGTGCCTGTGCCAGATCAAGTGCCTTTACTGGATCCCTAAGGTGGGTCACTGCAACGAAGAGACCCTGGACCAATGGATCATCAGGATCGTTTCTTTGAAAAAGACAAGGAGATTCTTGATCGGAGCGATCTGATTGATTAGTAAGAAGGTTTGCAATCATTAGTGGCTCTGCCGAATCGGACCTACCCTCCTCCATTAGCCGCTCGGAGTGCCCAGCAGGTTGAGAAGTTTTTGAACGGCGGGATCTCTTAAGTTTTCGCTTGTTACCACCGTGACGGATGTGTTGATTTTTTGGGGCACCTTTTTCCCCGTCAAGATGTCCACAGCAACGGCAACGCCCCGGTAACCCATTTGATACGGGTCTTGAACAATCAGCGCCTGAATAATTCCGTCCTTAAGGGCTTGAACCTGCGTCGGCGAGGCGTCAAAGGAGACTAACTTAAAAGAAGGGTTCTTGCGGATTCTCAGGACCCTTGCTGCACCGACTCCGGTGATTTCATTGACCGCAAAAGCACCGGCAAGATCAGGATGGGCCGTCAGCATATTTTCCATCGCCTGCATTGCGGTCGCCACGCTACTGTGTCCGTAAAGGACCGAGACGATTTGAACGGCGGGGAATTTCTCTTCCAAGACGGCTCGGAATCCTTTCTCCCGAGCAATCACGCTGGCGGCACCGGGGATCGCCTGAAGAATGCCCACTTTTCCTTTCTTTCCAATCAGTTTCGCCAGCACAGAACCCGCCAGCCAACCACCTTGAAAATTGTCGGTGGCGATGAAACAGTCGGAAATGTCCGGCTCCAGTGCCGAATCCACAACGATGATGGGAATCTTCTGACTCTGCGCCTTTTTCACGACCGGGACCAGAGCCTTTCTCTCGCAGGGTGCCAAAACAATGGCGTTCACCCGTTGGCTGATGAAGTTTTCAACGATGCTGATTTGTCCCGCCACATCGGTTTCGTCATTGGGTCCCCGCCACAAAATCTGGACGCCTAATTTCTTTCCTGCCGCTTCGGCGCCTGCTTTGATTGTCAAAAAGAAAGCGTGCGAGTTGGTCATCGGCACGACAGCGATTCGGAAAGGCTTTTTCGGTTGTGCCGCGCCCGTTAAAGCAACCGCCAAAAGGAGACCTGCTATCAAACCGGTCCCTTTCACCCGTTCGTCACCCTCCCTTGGCGAATCCGCTACCAATTCTCAACGGGGATGCCAAGGTCCAAAAGTCTTTTCCGGTAAGACGAAAGTCCCTCTTTTGTCACCACATCAATGCCGGTATCCAAATGCCGTTTCTCTATAGGTAAGCGGTCCATTTTCCACTTCTTCAGGGCTGATGGCACACCTTCGGTTACCATCTGATAAAGAATCTGACTTGCCAAGTAACCCATCCGGTAAGGTCGCTGTGCCACCGTTGCGGAGATGACGCCTTCTCTGATCAGTTTCAGATGCTCAGCGGTCGCATCAAAGCAGACGATGACGACCTTCCCTGCCTTCCCCGCCATCTTGACTGCTTCGGCGCAGGCAGGACCGTTAAAAGCGTAGACACCATAAAACCCTTTTAAATCGGGATACTTTTGAAGGGCTGCCTGAGCGTTGGAAAGGGCAGACGCCCGATCTTCCCGATCGTTGTAGACCTCTACAACAGTGATCTTTGTCCCCTTTAGTGCCCGCCGAAAACCTTCCATCCTCTGAATGCTGTTCAAAGCCGTTAAGGAACCGGTGCAAATGGCGACCTTCCCTTCCCCTTTAAGCAGCTGAACCATCACTTTTCCCGCCTCAAAGCCTGCCCGCTCGTTGTCGGTCCCGACATAAAGGAGCCGCCCGCTGTCGGGAGCATCGGTGTCAAAAGTGATCACCTTGATCCCTCTTTTCAAGGCTACCTGAACGGCGGACTTGATGGCTTCGGGATTAGAAGGACCGATGGCGATGCCGTCAACC
The DNA here is from genome assembly GCA_025057575.1 of Candidatus Caldisaccharidevorator malaysiensis. Taxonomy (GTDB): domain Bacteria; phylum Armatimonadota; class Fervidibacteria; order Fervidibacterales; family Fervidibacteraceae; genus Caldisaccharidevorator; species Caldisaccharidevorator malaysiensis. The sequence continues at coordinate 4,519 of JANXBO010000017.1, read as the reverse complement.
CCCCGGGCGATGAAACTCTCCATCGTGCTGACCTGGACCCGGACATCTTCCTTTGGCGGGACAAACCAGTGGACCTGACAGCCTTTCAACTCCTGCGCTCCTTTTTTCATCCCCAATTCCACTTCCCGCCAGTAAGCGTGAATAGACTTACCGATGCCGGCGATGGTCACGGGGACCCTTCGTTCCCCTTGAAAAGCCAGCGACAGGCAAGAAATGGAGACCACCAAGAGACACCAAAAAAGCACCGGCGCTCCTTTCGCTTTCACTTAACGATCACCCCTGCCAAAAGTAGAGTATAGAATTTGTTCCTCAGCACCTCACCTTTTTATCGCTTCATGAAACCATCAAAGGGTCGCACTAAATTTGTGAGAAGTATGGAGGGTTGGGCGACTTTCCGGCTGATTTTTGGGGACGCTACCAATATGGCGGAAGTGCCCGACGGGTCCATCCATTTCGTCCTGACCAGCCCGCCTTACTTTAATGCGCCGTTTGACTATCCGGACCTATTTGAATCCTATGACGCCTATCTGGGCACGATGCGGCGGGTTGCCCGAGAAATTCACCGTGTCCTTGCCGACGGACGAGTCGCTTGCCTCATCGGCGACGATGTGCTGGTAGACGGTGAACGTTACCCCGTCGTCGCTGACCTGACGCGCATTTTTGTTGACTTGGGCTTTCGGTATCGGGACCGTATCGTCTGGGTCAAGCCGGAAGGATACATAAGAATCAGCAGAAGGAGTGGGGTAATGCTTCAGCACCCATATCCTCTCTATTACTACCCCGACAATGTCCAAGAAAGCGTCCTCATCTTTCAAAAAGGTCGCTTTGACTATCGTAAAGTCCCCGAAAGGTTGCGGGAAGCGTCTCGGGTTGACCTAACTAACTATCAGTCCGAAAAATGGTATCTAAATGTCTGGCACGTGACAAATGTGCTCCCGGTGCCTGGGCGTTTGGAGGACGGCATCGCTGCCTTCCCCGAAGCCCTGGCGGAAAGGCTGATCCGACTGTTTTCCTACATTGGTGACACCGTTTTGGATCCGTTTTTAGGAAGCGGCACGACGATGAAGGTTTGTCGCCTCCTTGGAAGATCCTGTGTGGGCTACGAAATTGACCTGGAGTTACTGCCTATCATCCAGCAGAAAGTTGGTTTTCATCGGGGCTTACCTTTAGACGATGCGCAATTTGATGTAGTCATTCGCCAAGACGCTCGGCACCTGCGCACATCTCTCGCACAGCAGGTTAAACAGAAGGCATCGGTAGTGCGCAAAAAGAACTGAACATATTTGGAGGTTCTTTGGCTATCATCCCGTTTTGAATCCTTGTTGGGTCGCTAATGATCCAAAAGAGGCCCGGATGTTAACTAATTGGATTGTCTATCTAACTGGCGAAACTTGGAAGATTGAGAAAGTAGATTTGTCCCAGACCCTGTTGCCCTCGCTTGGTGTTTTGAGATTGACCCTAACTGCCGAGATTGTCCCATCCGACAAGTCTGTCGGGCAGGGCAGGGGAGCGATCAACACAAGCGCTGGACCGCCTATCAGTCCGCCAGTGGTGGGTCTTTCTAACCGTGCCCTGCATTGGCACCATCGTTGATTTTTTGGGGTGCTGGTTATTTTTGGCACTGCACAAGTAACCTCCTTCCGTGAAAAATGCAAAATGGAGCCGCTCCGGTGTAAGTTTCCAAGGGCAATCAGAACTTAGGGGATCGGCGACGCCTAACCTGGTCTAAGGTGACGGCAGCGACGACGATGGCACCGATGACGACATCGTGCCAGTGTGCCGGCACATTCCAGAACAGAAGGGAATTCTTTAGGACACTCATAAAGAGGGCGCCCAGGAGACTTCCCCAAAGGGTCCCCGTTCCACCCGACAAACTGGTGCCCCCGATGACGACGGCAGCGATGACATAAAGTTCCCAAGCGGCACCGACGGTTGGCTCCCCCGAGTTGACATAGGAAGCCGTCAAAATGCCGACCAGTGAGCATAAAACAGAAGAGGCAATGTAGCAGGAGATTCGGACTTGATCAACGGGGACGCCAGAAAGTCGGGCTGCGAGCAGGTTGCCGCCCGTCGCCACGATATAGCGACCCCATCGGAGCCGGTAAAGGAGCCAGCCGAAAGCAACGGCAACGATCAAGCAGACGGCGACCGGAACAGGAAGAAATTGCAGCACAACGCCTTGCCCCCAAAAGGAGAAAGAGGCGGGTAGGTTGCCGATGGCTTGCCCGCCAGCAACGGTTGTGCAGATCACAACGGCAGCACCCCGAGCAGCGCTCAAAGTTCCCAGCGTGATGATGAAAGGAGGGACCGACAGTTTCGTCACGAACAGACCGTGCCACAGACCCGTCAAAAATCCTAAAAGAAGCACCACAGCGACAGCAGAGACGAAAGACCATTGCGCCATTGCCAGCAGGTAGGCGACCAAAACGCCCGACAAGGCGACAAGGGAACCGGGCGATAAGTCTATGCCTCCGGAAAGAATGACCAGAGTTTGCCCGATCGCCATTGTTCCAAAGAGCCCTGCTTCCCGAGTAATCACTTGGATGTTGTAGGAACTGAGAAAAGAGGGTTCCCTCCACCAAGTGACGAGAGCCACCACAACGATGAACAACAAAAGACCGACCTCTTGAGAACCGCCGGCGGAGAAAATTCTTCTCATCGTCTTTTTAGCACGCGACTCCTTTCCGATGGGTCAGAGCCTGCCTACTTCTGAAAAAAGTAATGAGGTCTTGTTCGTTTGCCAATTGGCTTAGACATTCTGTTTCGACAGGGCGTGAAAAAGCGTTCGCTCTTGAGATAGACTTACCGATAGCCCGGCTAAGTTCGCGAGCGGTCGTCGGGCGATAGGGGGAGCAGCAGGGCAGTGCCCTGGTCGGGATTGACTGACAAGAAACTATTTTTCCCTTTCTGATAAGGGGTAGGTGTGGCGCTAACGGGGGTGGGGACACCTAAGGCGGATAACAAAGAGGCGCTGTCGCCCTTAGACTAAAGGGATCAATTGGGATGCGAAGAGAGGGTGGCACTGTTACGGAAAACTGCGAGGGTGGCTGGGTTTTTTGGTGCCGAAAGTTGATGGGTTGGCTTAAGCCGGACTTTTGGTGCGAGTCTCTGGATTGCGTCCCTTTGGAGAAACTTTGGAACGACGGTGTTCGCCTTCTCTTCGTTGACCTGGACAACACCTTGACAGAGGCGGGTGGGGAATGGGTATCAGAACCCATCTGCGCCTGGATAGAAAAAGCAAAGGCAAAGGGATTTACGATTATCGTCGTTTCCAACGCTTTGGGTCCGGTGCGGGTGTCACGGGTGAGCGAACAATTGGGGGTGGTGGGAATCCCGCTGGCAGCGAAACCGAGGCGCTTTGCGTTCCTCAGATGCTTGCAGATTTTGGGCTACCATCCAAGTCAGGCAGCGATGATCGGGGACCAACTTTTTACGGACATTTTAGGGGGTAAGAGGGCGGGTTTGAAAACCATCTTGATCAAACCCTTGGGCAAGCGGGTCCTTTCCGGACAAATTCAGGCTTCTTTTGAAAGGCTAATCGTGGTGTTGATGCGCCGTTACGGGGGCGAAAACCCAGGAGAGAGTCGGGAACTTTAAGGAAGAGGACTGCGTCTATAAGAGTTAGAGATAGGAGCGGCTGGGCGGAACCTGGATCGCCGGTGGCCACTCACCGCCACGCCTGCCCGCGCATCCCCCACGCCGGCGGTCCCCACCCCGTGCCAAAGGACCACCCAGCCGCCTTTTGCTCGTTGGATGGGCAGATGCGGGCTTCCCCTAGGTCAGGGCTGTCGCTCGTCCCATTCACCGCCACCTCCAACACCCTCTTCCCTGACCCGATCCCCCTCACCGCCTCCGCCCGCTATCTGCCCAGTCGTTCCTTCTCTTGCTGGATCCAATTACTGAGGACCGTCGGCAGTCCAAATATCTTGATGAACCCTTCGCTCGCTCGCTGGTCAAAGGTGCTGGTCTTTTCGTAAGTTGCCAGTTCGTGCCGATAAAGGGAGTAAGGGGACCAGCGCCCGACCGCTGTGCAGGACCCTTTGTAGAGTTTCAGCCGAACCCAACCGGTGACGGTTTTTTGACTCTCCTCCATAAAGGCGTCCAGGGCTCTTTTCAGCGGACTAAACCAAAGACCGTAATAAACCAATTCGGCATATTGGATTTCTAGTGCCTGCTTCCAATGGGCTAGGTCTCTCTCTAAAGTGAGTCGCTCCAAATCCCGATGGGCTGTCAGGAGGATCGTTGCGGCGGGGCACTCGTAGACTTCTCGGGATTTAATGCCGACGAGTCGGTTTTCCACCATATCAATGCGCCCGACGCTGTGGCGACCGCCCCGTTCGTTCAGCAAACTGATAAGGGCAACTAAGTCCATCGGTTCGCCGTCCACCGAGACCGGCACCCCTTCTTCAAAACCGATGGTTACATACTCGGGTTCGTCGGGCGCCTTCTGGGGCGAAAGGGTCCACACAAAGGCGTCTTCAGGAGGCTCTAAAGTGGGATCCTCCAAAATCCCTGCCTC
>JANXBO010000016.1 GCA_025057575.1 Candidatus Caldisaccharidevorator malaysiensis | reverse complement strand
CGTTGCGTTAACGCCTCTATCTGTGCCTCCACCCGTTCCATCCGTTGCGTTAACGCCTCTATCTGTGCCTCCACCCGCTCCATCCGCTCTATGAGGCGGTCTATCTGCTGAGAGTTATGCGCAATTTGCCGGGTATTGGCTTCCAACTGTTTCTCCACCCGGTGGATAGCCTCCCAGACCTTTAGGAACTCTTCCTGCATCTGTGCCCGCAGCTGTTCTACCTTAGCGGGCAGACCAAGGAGTTCTTCTGTCAGGACAAGTTGGCGGACCATCTGGCGGAACCATTCATTCTCCCTGAAAAGACGCAAGATCTCTTCTTCTGTTATCATTTTTCATCCCTGCACCATTTTCCAGCGATCTAAAAGCCTTGTCAACCCCGATCGCCCTCGTATTAATGAGGATCTTTCCCGAATTGCCAATCGCCTTGGCAAGGCGAACTACCTTATGCCATAACTTACGAAGGAAATGACGATGAGGCAAGGGAAAGAGCGATCAGGTGAGTGACTACTTAAGGGGGACCGTCTATGGCAGAAGTCCGGTTCTGGGCTTTCAGGGAGGTCTTTAGAGCATCCAGCCACTGGCAACCGGCGGTGGACCTAGGTGAGGACAAAGACGCTTACCACGTCATCGTGGAACTTGCCGGCATTGATAAAGATCAAGTCAGCGTTGAATATCTGACTGAAGAAAGGACCCTACGAATCAGGGGATTGCGCAAGCCAATCCTGTCGGGAACCAATCAGTTATTGATCCTAGAACTGAACTACGGTCCTTTCCAAAGAGACATCCCTTTGCCGGGACCGGTCAACGACGATGAGATTACGGCGCAGATTAAAAACGGCATCCTGCACATCGTGGTCCCCAAACGGATTCCGACACGAAAAGGGTATCAGGACCCGTCCAGCAAGGAGGAAGGAGGAAGAGGACAATGATTCCCGCAGAACTGCGCCAACAACTGCCCCAAGAGTTACCCGTATTGGCGCTTAAAGAGCACGTCATTTTCCCCTTTATGGTCACTCCTCTGGATGTGGGACGACCAAAGAGTATCCGTGCCGTGGACGCCGCGGCAGCGGAGCACCGGATTTTTATTGCCGTTTTGCAGAAAGATAAGGACAATCCGGATCCTAAACCCCCCGAGGATCTTTATTCTGTCGGCTGTCTGGTGACGATCTTGAGGATGATGAGGCATCCCGAAGGGCGCATTCAGTTAGTCGTCCGAGGACTGGCACGAGCACGGATTGAGAACTGGACTCAGTCAGACCCCTATCTCAAAGCCACCTATTTCCTCCCTGACGAATCGGTAGAAAAAACGATTGAAGTGGAAGCCTTGATGAATAGCGTTGCCAGTCTCTTTCGGAGACTGGTCCAGTTGTCCCCTCACCTACCCGATGAAGCCGCCCTTTTGGCGAGCGCTGCTGAGACGCCGGCTCAATTAGCCGACTTGGTCGTCACCGCCGTGGAAATGCCGTCCGCTCAACGGCAAAAGTTTTTAGAGACCTTTGATCCAGTCCAGAGGTTGCGTGACATTCTCCCTGCTCTGTCCCACGAGATTCAGGTTTTGGAGTTAACCCAAAGCATTCAGGAGCAAGCCCGACAGGAATTAGACAAGGCACAGAGGGAGTTCATTCTTCGCCAGCAGTTGAGAGAGATCCAAAAGGAACTGGGCGAAACCACCGAGCAAGAGATAGAACAGTTGAGACAGAAGGTGGAAGAAGCGGGTCTGCCCGAGCAAGCAAAAGAAGCAGCCTTCAGGGAGTTAGATCGGCTCTCCAAAATGCACCCTTCTTCCGCAGAATATACCGTCAGCAGGACTTACCTTGACTGGCTCATCAACCTCCCCTGGTCAAAGGTCACTGAGGACAATATGGACATTAGCAATGCGCAGAGGGTCCTTGACGAGGACCATTACGACCTGGATGATGTCAAAGAACGAATTTTGGAGTTTCTGGCTGTCCGCAAACTTAAGTCCGATACTAAAGGTCCGATCCTTTGCTTCGTAGGACCGCCGGGTGTCGGCAAGACGAGCCTGGGTCAGAGCATCGCACGGGCTCTGGGGAGAAAGTTTATTCGGATGAGCCTCGGCGGTGTCCGAGACGAAGCAGAAATAAGAGGGCACCGAAGGACCTATGTGGGCGCCCTGCCAGGGCGCATCATCCAAGGTCTTCGCCAAACGGGTTCCAAAAATCCAGTTTTTATGCTGGACGAGGTCGATAAGTTAGGGATAGACTTTCGGGGCGATCCGGCATCGGCACTTCTTGAAGTCTTGGATCCAGAACAGAACCACACTTTTTCCGACCACTACCTGGAGGTCCCTTTTGACCTTTCCCAAGTCCTGTTCATCTGCACCGCCAACATCACGGATACGATCCCTCCTGCCCTTCTAGACCGGATGGAAGTCCTGCGCCTTCCCGGATACAGCCAAGAAGAAAAACTGCAGATCGCCAAAAGGTTCCTCATCAGCCGCAACCTCAAGGAACACGGGCTGACGGAAGAACACCTGGAGATTACTGATGAGGCGCTGAAAGTGATCATCACTGATTACACCCGAGAGGCGGGCGTGCGCAACCTCAGCCGACAAATCGCCAACATCTGCCGAAAAACCGCCAGGTCGGTGGCGGAGGGAAAGGTGGGGAAAGTTGTCGTCACTGCGGAAAGTCTAGCCGAACTATTGGGACCACCTCCATTTGTGCGCGAAGTCACCGACCGGGCGCCCCGAGTGGGCGTCGCCAGAGGATTAGCCTGGACCCCCTTTGGCGGCACTGTCCTTTTCGTGGAAACGACCAAAATGCCCGGCAGAGGAAACCTGACGATCACAGGTCATCTAGGCGAGATTATGAAGGAATCGGCACAAGCCGCCCTCAGTTTCGTCCGCTCCCGCTCGGAGCAACTGTCCATTCCCGAAGACTTTTTCTCACGAATTGACATTCACATTCACGTTCCCGCCGGTGCCATACCCAAAGACGGTCCGTCCGCCGGCATTACGATGGCAACCGCCTTAGCCAGTTTGGTCACCGGAAGACCCGTCAGGAGTGACCTGGCGATGACGGGGGAGATAACCCTGACAGGACGGGTCCTGCCGGTGGGCGGAATTAAAGAGAAAGTGTTAGCCGCCAAGGAGGCGGGCATCAAAGCGGTCATCCTACCCACTCAGAATCAAAAGGACCTGACCGAAGTGCCCGACCACATCAAGGACGCATTGGAGTTCCATTTTGTGGAGAATATGGACGAAGTCCTGGAAGTCGCCCTGTTGCCTCAAGAAGTCCCAGCGGCTGCAACCGCCTCGTGATGTCACAGTGATGCAAATGGTATCGGAAAGTCACGGGGGATGTTTTCGTTAACCAACAGCCGCGCACTTTACCGATTCGGTGTTCTCAGTGTCACGGAAAGCCCTATTGACATAGGATGGGGTCCGTGTTATAGCAAGGACCAAGCTGACGAGGGAGGGATTAGTTGTGAAAGGGAAGAAGGTGGTGTTTCTTTTACTTGCCTTCGCGGCAGCAGCTCTTTCCTGGCGCTCGTCGCAATCACATGCGTCTTTTCAGTCGTCGTCTGGACGCTACATCGCCATTGAACGACAGACATCAACGGGGAGTCACGTTCTTCTTTACTACATTTACAACCTTGACATCAAGCCCGAAAGCAAGCTGGTCGCAGCCCTTGCTAATGCGCAGTCCCCCGCCGTAAACGCCGCCGGCACGATGATTGCCTTTCATAGTCTGGTTGGGAACCATGCAGACATCTTTCTGCACGATGTCGTGTCTGGCACTACTCGCAATGTTACCAATTCACCTGGAGCGGACGAAAAGTTCCCATCTCTTTCCGGCGATGGAAGGTTCCTCTCGTATTCGGTATACTACCCCCACGGGTTCGTCGTGTATGACCTCCAAGGGCAGCGGGTCGTGCTTCACATTAGAGGGTCAACGCTGCCCGTTATTTCCTGCCTGGATGGTAATGGCTCCCACGTGGCTCACCACTGGGCTGCCCCGCTGGGTCCTCGTAACTATGTCGTTCTACGTGAGGTCGCAACCGGGCGGATAGTTTACTCCTTCGCACTGCCGAAAGGACACGCTCGGCAACCGTACCCGAATGATCCCTCCTTCAGCCAGCCCGGTGGCAGTGACGTGCCCGATCTAATCGCACATTTTCAGGTGGGCAAGGATATAAACGACCAGGTGCGACACGGAATCTATGTGCGGTTAGTGGCGAATAATTCGGACGAGTTAATCAGCGAGGGGGATGCCCAGCATCCCGCGATCAGTCTCGATGGCAGATATGTCGCATATGCGAAGGATGGCGACATTTTTCTATTTGACCGTGTGTCACGGAGCCCTGTTAACTTGCCAGCCGGTCTGAACACTCAGGACTTTGAGACGTGGCCTTCGATCAGGTGATCTTGTCCAGCGTTTCAATGCGTTTTGATCGTATTCGTTGGATAACTGAGGCGCAATCGACCGCGTTTTTAAGAGGACTGCCGATACGTCTCGGTACGCCGCCTGAGAATTCGAATCCCGGGTCACCGGGTGCTACGCAAGGGGCGGGAGAACCATCGGCAGGATCCGCGCCGCCTGGTCACCGATAGCAGTTGGCTCGCTAGGCTCGCGACGCTCGCCGAACGTAAGTGGGGCCATTGAAGTGGTCGCAAGGAGATGGAACCCCCCGTGCCTTTTTACGACAGCCGACAAAGTATCAACCAGCTGCCCAGCTTGTTTGACGGCTTGCGGGTCGCTGATGTGTCCGATGGAATGGATGCGGTCGGGCTTCGCGATGTCGGTTTGGTGGACCGAGCCATCCGTCCCCTACTGCAGGGTGTCCGTGTCTTCGGCAGGGCGCTGACGGTCCGTTATGTGCCCGCTGGAGAAACGGTGCCGTCAATGACTCCGTCCCAATATGCCGACTATTCTGCCCAATGGTATCGGGACAGATGCCCTTATCCCTTTCTGACCGTTGCCAAGCCAGGCGACATTTTGGTTGTGGATATGTCTTCTCTGGAGGTCGGCTTTTGGGGATCCCAAATTGCCTTATCAGCAAAAAAGGCGGGGATCGTGGCAGCCGTCCTGGACGGGGGCTGCCGGGATACCTACGAAATCCGCAGGCAGAAAACCCCCGTATGGGCACGGTATGTGGCTCGGACCACCGTCATCGGTCGGCTGGAATTTGCCGGGATGAACGAAACCATTCAGTGTGGCGGTGTTAGGGTTTCGCCTGGCGACATCATTGTCGCTGATGATGACGGAGTGATCGTCGTCCCCGCGCATGCAGCACGGGATGTTGCCCTCGCTGCCCGCCGGGAACTGGAAAGCGACAAAAATGTGCGCCGACGGCTTTATGAGGATCTGAACCTTCCTCTTGATGAGACCGTTCAGTAAACCAAGAGGCTAAAGGAAAGGAACTCTTTTATCCGTTGTTACTTGTTCTGTCGTGACGGTGGGCATTTTTGCCTGTCTCGCCAACACATCTTACAAAGCGTCCACGGGCAGGGTGCCGATCTCGTCTCCCGACAGAGTGATCCGATACCTTCCGAAATAAACGATGGATGGGGCTGACTGTTCTTTTCTTGGAGCAAGCACTGTCAGCCGTTGACGGTGCCAGTCCAGCCGGAAGGTTATCCCAACCTCCAGAAGGTTCCCCTCAGCATCGAGAAGACCCACGACCACTTGCTCGTATTCGTCAGGGGTTCTGAAGATCCATTCCAAGTCATTGACCGTCAAGATACCTGCCGAGGGAACCGACTCCGCCAAGACCGTCACCTTTCTTCCCCATTGCCAGGCACCCAGAAAGGATTCCGGGTCAATGGACGATGGCAATAGCCTTCGCATTTCCTCCAAGGGGACCATCCGTCCCATTCCGAGGGAGGCATTGGTGAGGCGCACCTCCTGTAAGGATAAGTCCAGGAACTGGCACAAAGGGAGATAGGCTTTGAAACGATCTTCACGAAATTTCTTTCTCTCTTCTCTCCCTCTTTGTCGGACTGAGGGGGGAACGGCGAGAGGGAGAATTTTTACCTTTTCGGACCGGCACCAGAGGGCTTTCAGGGATGCCAGTTCCTCGTGCCGCTCCAACATTACGATCCAGTCCGGCTGCACCAGTTGAAAAAGATGATACTTAAGGGACCAACCTGACGGTCCATCTACCAAACCATCGGTGTCCAAGATGATCCTCTGGCAATTCCAAGAAATGGCTTTGTCCACCATCAGTCTGGTTCCCGTGACCGTCTGGAGCAAATGACCGACCGGGGAAACATTCCCGACAAAGTAGGCGGACCGGCAGGGAACCTCGCTGAGAGTGTCAAACCAGTTTTCCACAACCCCGACGCCAATCGTCGTCGGCAGACCGATGTCGGACTGACCCAAATCGGCATCCACAACAGCCGTCCGCCAACCCGCCTGCCACAAACTTTTTGCCAGCAAACCGCAAAAGGTCGTCTTTCCCGTGTCAATAGCACCAACGACCATCACCTTTGCCAAAGATCTGTCATCCTGCTGAATGTGTTCCACTGCTCTCGCCCACTCGTCTGGAATGATCATTGCTCATCGGGAACCTCTTTATCGTCACAATCTTAAGTGAGAGGTGGAAACAAGTATTGATCAACTGGCAAGGAATGGCACTGCGGCTCGGGCTGTGGTTGGGCGGTCTTTTGATCGTTTCTTTAATGGGCTTCTGGATCCTTTACTCCCGACCCGAAGAGCGGATCACCGAAACGATCCAATCGGCTGCCCGATCCTTTCAGAAAAAGGAAATGGGCAACACCATCGCCCTTATTTCCCCCAACTACCGGGACCCCTACGGTTATACCTACGGCGATGTTTACCGGTTTCTTCTGTCTTGGTGTCGGGATCGGGACACTCAGGCGTGGGTTTGGGTTACGGTTGAGGAGATATGGCGTTCCACATTTTGGGACGCCGACGCCCGCGTGCAAGTGCGGGGTGTGGCGATGCCGGACGGCTCCTTCGCTGTTCCCTTTGGACCGGTGACAGTGACCATCTCTCTGGAGAGAACCTGGTTAGGGCGATGGCGGATCGTTAGTGTTTACGGCTGGCGCACCGACCAAGGGCTGGTCCGCTTGGAGAATGAGTTGACGGACCAGCCCTGACCTTCCCGAGAAAGGTGTCCGCTACTGCGGCTGTCGGGCTGCCGGCGGTGCATACGGCGGTCTTGGCATAAACTCCTTTGGAGCCTGCCCTTCCGGCTTGGGTGCCCGCCCCATCAAGAACCAAACGGCACCGCCAGCGATGAGGACGACCAGAATGATAATCACAATCGCAAGTCCCAGCGGAACCTGCTGTCGCACCACCCACCACCTCCTTAGAACTCGTTATCGTAGTAGATCAAGTCGCCCCGTCCGCTGGTGACCGTCCAGGTCCGCCCCCACTGATACCATTTCACGTGACCATCAAGGAAACCGATCAGATTGCCGCTCAAGTGTCGGCTAAATTGACCGGGATTGAAGTCAGGTCCATATCTGAGGTGAGGCGGCGGACAGCCACAGCCATCACCAGAGCGGGGCTCAGAGAAAACGATCCGCCGAAGAAGGGATCGCTGGGGGAAAGGCACCTGCCATTCACCGCCCAAGTAGAGACAGCGGGAGTCTGCAAAAAGGACCGTCTGGCTCGGTGCACGGAACCCCGATAGCCTGGCGTAGGAAGATTTCCACTGGGGACCAAAGGACATAAATTCGTTGTAACCGTAACTGATGTTGATGTTCATCCAACGGGTATCTCTGTCCACATTTATAGCCGGAGGCGTGCAGCCTCTGCCACCCCAACCTGTGCGCATTGCCGACGGGCACTCCATCAGTTGACGGTTCTTAAAGTAAGGCTCGGTAGAACGGAACCAGAAGGAAGCCCAGATGTCGTCTCCAGGACCGTCGGGACCGCCCCACTGGCGACAAACCAACTGCCCCCAGCAGAACGGCGGCACCCATTCGTCATAGTCCTGAATGTATTGAGCCACACCCATCCCGATCTGACGGGTGTTGGACGTGCAGGTCGCCTGGCGGGCTTTTTCCCGCGCCTGAGAAAAGACGGGAAACAGGATCGCCGCCAGTATGGCGATGATGGCGATCACAACAAGCAGTTCAATGAGGGTAAACCCCCGCGGTAACCAACGACGGGAACGCATCGCAATCCCTCCTTGCAGGTTATTGATTCATTAATTATACCCAATCCGAAAGACTCATCAAGAGTTTTGACTCCAGATGGCTTGAATGAGCATCTCAAGGTGTTCGGACGATAGAGCCGCCCCACTGGTTCCGCCCAGGACCTTAGTAACCTGCAAACCAACCCGGCTTAAAAGGGAGGAAAATTCGGTCGCACTGTAAACGCGGAAGGAGAGCCGGAACTGTTCGCGCAAGTTATCCGTCCTGATCCGTGTCCACCGTTCCTTTGAATAAGATGTGGTGGCATCCCATTCCCTTTGGATCAGAACAATGGCTTGGTCCCAGGTTTCTTCCCAATCCTTGGGGAGCCAGCGGGACACCAAACCGTCTCGGTGCGGGAGGGCAAAAACCAGATGGGAATCAGGTTTTAGATAATCCTTAAGTGCGCCGACGAACCTCTCATCTCCATCCTCATTACCAGTAAGACCGAACCGATTGCCGATGACCATAAATCCGTCAAAGGAGGCGCGATCAAGGGACAGGGGACCATTGGGATAAGTGAGAAAAGATGCCGAAACCCCTTCTTCCTCTGCTTTTTGGGTCGCCGCCTCCACAAGGGAGGGACAAGGATCCATTCCGACGACTTCATATCCCCAAAGAGCGAGTTCTATGGCATAGAAGCCAGCACCGCAAAAGGGCATTAGGACCCGAGAACCCGTTGGCAAGGCTAAAAGCCGACGGGCAAACTCCACCTCTTGAGCAGCAGAACGCGCATCCCCTTTAAAGTGATAACCCAGACGGAAGATTCGCTCTAAGTCGCCCCAACCTTCCACACATCGTCTCCCCTTTTATCAAAATGATTAGTCCAAATGGTAAATCCTGAGAACTGCCTGGCTGACGGGCTCAGGATAAAGGAGCAAAAGAATGCTGGCTCCGGCAAGTGCTACTCCCAGCGGCATTGTCCCTCGGACACTGCGGAGCCGGATGATGATAGGTAAGGCAACTAGGGCACCTAAGAAAACGGAAAGGATGAAATAGGCTAAGAGCATCTTAGAAGCCCCAAACTGAATGGCAACAGCAGCCGAAATTTCCACATCGCCCCATCCCATCGCCTCCTTCTTGAAAATCTTTGTGCCGATCACGCCCACCAGATAGATCACCGACCCGGCGATGAGAGTCCCCAAAAGACCGTCAACCAGTCCCCAAGCGGGGTTCGCTTCCAGTAGACGGCGAAGAAGACCAATACCGAAAAGTGCCCAGACCGGTTCCGTCGGCACCAAATGAAACTGACCGTCAACCACTCCTAAAATTAGGAGACTGAGGCAGGATAAAGCGGTGATTGCGCTGGTGGTGGTGAAACCGTGGCTTTTGTAAGAAAGAAAAAACAAAGTTCCGCAAGCGGCTTCCACCAGAAAATACCGAGGGCTGATGACCCATTTACAGAAACGGCATCGTGCCCCCAGCCAAAGGTAACTGAGCAAAGGAACCAAGTCCACTAAGCCTAAGGTTTCGCCACAAACGGGACAGTGAGAGCGAGGCACGATGAGGGAAAGGCGACGGGGAAGACGATAAATGCACACATTAGCGAAACTACCAAAAGATGCACCGAGAGCAAAAGCGAACAGACCGATCAGCCAGTCGGGCATTGACCATCCCTTTCCAGACTGCCCATTGTGCCACCTGATGAGGGGCAAGTGTCAAGACAGTTAGGAAAAAGGACCTTTCCTATGGCATAAGAAGGGATCGGGGACGGGAAACAAAAAATGAAGGCACCAATCGGATCAAAAGCAAGGGCAAACCGGGGCGTCAGCCTGATGGAAGTCCTGACCGCCATCGCCATCTTGAGTATTGGCATCTGGGCTCTGGTTTCGGTCTTCCCGACGGGGCAGAGGGTCATCCGCACGGCGGGCGTTCGCCAAATTGCCACCCAACTAGCCAAGAACACCGTCAGCGACTTTGTAAGCAACCCGCAGACGGCTCCCTTCGCCATTCTCCCTTATGATCCGTCTCCCATCCCCAACCAGGCGGTTCTTGAAGATCCGAGTTTGATGGTCCTGGCTCGCCGCCATTACCGATTGGTTTGGGGCGAGCCTTTGGAACTGATTTTCGTTACTCCCGTCCTTTGGCGCGCTTTAGTCCGGTATATGCCGGCAACGCCCGTCGCCGGACCGACTAATTGGCGGCATCTTGACGGTGCGACCTTTCGATTGTATCGTGAGGTAACCTACCGACAGGTTCCCGATCCAGACCCTAACACACCCTTTGCCGACAACCCGAGGGCAGATCCAGGGCAACCAGGAGACTTTACTTTCGTTTTCAATGGACCTGACGACGAAATCGCTCTCCCCGATCCTGTTAACGCTGCCTTGGCAGCAGCATATCCCAGGGTTCTGCGGGTTACTTACCTCCCCGCTACCGGTCCTGCCTCACCCGTTTCGGGACAACTCTTTGTTGTTGACGAGGGGACCAGAAGAATTCAACTGCCCGTTGCGGCGGTGCGAATTGAACGGCTTTGGGAAGAATATCCGATTTTCAACCCGGCTCGGGGCGACTCGTTTGTTGATGGCGTTCTGTCGTTAAGGCGACCGTCTATGGGTGCTCCGGAACCCTTTGCCGTCCCTGGCGCATCCCCCGATCAGTTGGGTCCCGTCCGGATGGATTACACCATTGACGATCCCTTCGCCGGTGGGGGTCACTGGCTGGTGGAGACGGGTCCGCTGGTGACAAGGGACGATGACGGTGACGGGCGTTATGATGAGGACCCTGTCAATGGTGCCGACGACGACGGGGACGGGCTTCTTGACGAGGATCCGGCTGCGTTCCACACAAGTTTTGGCGGTATTACCAATGTCAGAGTCGCCCGTGCGGACCCAAGGGGACCTTGGGCTTTCCCATTAACTGTTGCCCTTGGAAGCGATCTGGAGTCGGGAAGGCTTTTCATTGCGGAAGCCGACGAAGACGGCGACGGCAATGGCAACGAAGACCCGATCAACGGACTTGACGATGACCGAGACGGCTTAATAGATGAGGATCCTCCCCTCAGTGCGGGAACTTTGGTTCGGGTCGCTTATCAGACCAACGCAGACTGGTTTGCCCAGGTGATCAAACCGCCGGACGAGTTTCATTTGGTCACTGCTTCAGCGATTCCTCAAGGCTTTCCCTATGAAGCCCTGCGGCTCTACGAAAGGAACGGCGCTGTTCTTCAGTTCTCTCGGCTTTTGGCAGGGTTGAGCGTGCAGGTGATCTGGCTGACCAGCAATGGCGAACTGGTGGATCAGGTGCTCCGCATCGGCACCGATGGGACAGTCACCCTGGCGGGGAATCCCGTCGCTATTGACAGAGTCCGTGGGGCGTCCGTGATGGTTCGGGTCTCCGGCAGACCTTTGTGGGCAGCAGAGCCACCGAGGCGCCGGGGCGACTTCGTCCAACTTCTCTTCTTGCTGCCCGGGCGAGGTCCGATTCTGGCTGGTGAGTAAGATGACAAGAAGCCTGTTCTCAAGGGTGCATCAAGTAGTAAAAGGATTTACCCTAACAGAACTCTTAGTCGTCGTTGCCGTCATCGCCATTCTTTTTGGTATCTTGATCACAATGTTCAACCCTGCCCAAGAGCAGCGAAAGGTCTTTGATTGCCAAAACCGACTTCAGATGGTCTATCGGGCGCTCAAGCAATATATGATGGACTGGGACGGCTTTCCCGCTTCCCTTTCCTTCTTGACCGGCGGACGGGAAACAGGTTCGGGAGCCTTCGGTCAGTATCTGACCAGGAGCGCCCTGATCTGCCCTTCCGACATTGACCAAGGGAATCTGGACCCTTCACAAACTTCTTACGAAGTGCCGGATCCTTACCCGGAAGATATTGCCGGACCCATCAGCCCCATCCGGACTTACCGTCCTTCCCGCCTGTCCGCTCCCTGCAACCCCGCCTCCTTTGACCCTTCGGATCCATCCTGGTCTGCCTGCACGGACCCTGACAAGTTTCGCCAGTTAGGGCTCTACCCACGATTAATTCCTCCCGATAACACGGTCATCACCTGGTGCCTCCATCATCGCTACCGGCGCTCTCCCCGAAATCCGACGACCGGAAGGTCTGAGGTCTGGGGTGTCAACTACTCAAAGGGAGGCGTTCCAACCGACTTGGTCCTCTACTTGGACGGATCAGTCCGCACGCAAAGGATCCGGATGGTGGGACCCAATCCTGATTCCGCCGACAACTGGAGGCGACGCCCGACAGAACCATGAGAGGAACGAAGATGTCACGAACGAGGAGCCGTTCTTGTTGGGGATTTACATTGGTAGAACTTCTCGTCGCCGTCGCCATCACGGCGGTGCTGTTCACCCTTCTTTTCATCCCGATGACTCAGGCTTTTGACCAGGCGCGGCGGGGTCGCATTATGGCGAGCCTTCAAGCAGCGGCGGACTTTGCCATTGAGGGCATCACCCGAGACATCAAACAAGCCCTATGGGTCTTCCCTCAGCAGCGGATAGATGACGACTACGACTTTGACGGCGACGGTGTCGTCAACGAGGCAATAGACCTCTTGGACGGAGACAGAAACGACGATGATAGCCTCGGGAGAGTAGACTTCGTCCTGCCCGATCGGGTCGGCGAGTTGGTAAGGCTACCGACAGCTCCCCTCAGGTCTGTGGTGACTTACTATGGCAGGATCATCAGACCCGTCCCAACGGCAGCGCGGCAGGGTTTTAAGTATCTTTCCGGAAGCGATGACCCTGACGGTGATGGGCGACTGGGTGAGGACCCCATTGACGGTGCTGACAACGATGGCGACGGATTGATTGACGAAGACGATATTGAGCCCAATCCAAGAGCCCTTTACCGAGCCTCTTGGATTCCCGATCCCAACACCGACAGTCTGCGCTATGCCCCTTCAGTCAACCGCTGGCTGGCAACAGGGAGATGGATGGACCCGAACCTTGAGCCGGTGGCTGCCAGCCACTCGGCCGTGACGCCGCTGGAGGGGACAGATATCTCCGACCTGCGGTTCATCCTGGAAAGTGTGCCCGGGCAGCCCCCAAGGAGCGTTGTGATCCAGTTCAGTCTCCGTAAGCCGACACCGGGGGCTAAGCCCAAAACAGTGATGCGAGGCGGACGACTCGTTCCTGATCCGACCAGCCCTGATGTGGCGTCCATACTGGTAACCCGACGAGTCCGGGTGGTGCTGGACAATGTTCGTTAACCACCTCTATGTCCGTTCCCGAAAGGGACAGACGGTTATCTTGGCAACGCTGATTCTGGTTATCGTTGCTGCCGTTGCCGGTGGATTTGCCCTGTTCGTGCACAACTCTCTTCGGACGGAGACAAGGTCGCGGGAACAGTCAGAAGCGCTCCTTTTGGCAGAAGCAGGACTACAATTCGCCAACGATCAACTTCTCAACAGCCCTTTGGGTGCGGACTGGAGACCAAGGGTAACACCGGCATCGGAGTTTGATCCCTTTGAACGGCTCCGGGGCTGGCATCGGACCGACGCCGAGGGCGATTGGTATGGTAAATATGCTGCCGAACCTGTCGGCGACCTAATCGGTGGTTTTACCGGCAAAGGGACTTACCTGGTGAAGGTCAAGTTCCTACCGGAACTCGGCATGCTGAAGATCATCAGCATCGGTAGACCCGTCCCGAACAGTCCGATCTTCCGTCGCCTGGTCGCTTACAAACCGATTCCTTTGCTCCAGTTTCAGAGATTCGTAATGGCAAAAGGGGACGGTCTGAAGCCTGACGGGCTTCTCTTGTTTGGGACCCCCGTGCCTCCGGTTCGTGCCTTTCCTGTTGTCATCGGTCAAGCCATCGTGGATGCTGATCGGGATGCTGTTCCCGATCCTGTTCCTCCTTCTTCCCTACCCTGGCTGAGGAGCCGGTCTTGGATGTCGCCCCTACTGGACCCTGATCGGCCACCTGTCCCCCCCCTGCCCAAGACCGCACCCATTCAGGTCAACGCCGACGTCCTCTGGTTCGGTAAAAACATTCTCCAACTGGGTTTGCCCGATACGGTATTCGCAGGCAACCCGCTGCTGACACCAGAACTCTTATCGGCGAGCCGAGGGGTCTGGCACGACGCGACTCCGTTCATTTCGTTCATTCCTCCGCTAGATCCTGCGCTGCCGAATCCTTCCCTTGTGACCCTTTCTGACCGGGCGGCGGCAACTGTTGCTGTCGCACAGCCATCACCATCCCCCACTTTTGAACTGTTCACCATTAGCCAGGTCCCCCGCTACCGGGACGGATGGGCGAGGCTCCAGCGGTTTTTCCTCTTTCCTGTTTCGTTTCTGGACTTTACTCAGGCGGGAAGCCGTTGGACTCCCCCCATTGAACCGATCACTTTGTCTGCTGACGCCTATCGCCTCGTCACTCAAAAAGGTGCGCCCCCATCATCTCTCTTCGGATACTTTTCCGTCCCCGCATCGCCCGCTCCCCTACCCCCCAGTGATCCATTGGCTCTCCGACCTTTTTATACTGTCCTGAACACTGGCAACCCCCTTGTCTTCCGAGGGATTTATGTGGACAACATTTCGGACGTTCAGTTTTTGTCTCTTCCGACTGTGGATGTGGATGGCGACGGGGACTTAGATCCCGTGGACATTAACGGAGACGGAGATGTGAATGATGTTGACCAAACCGCCTTTAATGACCGAAACGATCAATTCCGAAGTGAACTGGCTCAGGTCTATGACTGGATGGTCCGACCCATCCAGGCAGTCCCCGATCCGAACAACCCTGGGCAGTTTCTCCCCAGCGTCTGGCGACGGCTCTTTGATAGTGGTTGGATGCAGGACAATAATCCGAATGCGGACCGAAACCTCATTTTTGAGCGGAATGCCGAGGAAACCCTTTCTGCCGGTCAATATGTGCCCGTTCAGAACCGTGCGATGGCTCGGCTCCGTTATGTGCCACCGGGTGTCCAGGTCTTCATAGAGGTAATCCCCGATCCCCAAAGCCCCGACCCCTCCAGACCCGACCTTTTCCAGAGGATTTACCTCGTCCGCCACGACCGAAATAGTCAGGGTCAGAGGAGCCTGTTCCGAGATGGCAGCGGCAATGTCCTAAGTGATGACCCGAACACCCCTGTCATCAACGAGGGCGCTCGGCTGGTGTTTGTTGATCGGATCCGCAGGACCGCTCTCCATCAAAATCCCCTGCCGACCGTCGTGCTCTTCGCTGAGGGAAATGTGCGTATTTCGGGAACCTACGCCTGCCATCTCATTGTCTTCTCTATGGGCACCATTTATGTGGAGGGTCCATTGGTCCGTTATCGGGATCCGCGCCTGGATAATGACGCGGACGGACGCATTGATGAAGATCCCGTTAACGGACTGAACGATGATCGGGACGGGAGCATAGATGAGGATCCCGTCGTCGGAATAGATGACGATGCGGACGGTCGTTTTGACGAGGATCTGCCCAACGGGCGGGACGATGACGGCGATGGGCGGATTGACGAAGACCCGGCGGACTATGGCTCCTGTCAACTTTTGGCTCGCCAAAATCTTGCCGTTAACGGCACGGCACTTTTACCCTTGCTAACCCGACTGACGCCCGACGACGTTCGGGCAACTGCTCCTATAGACCTGAGAGCACAAGGTGAAGGAGACTTTTCACGAGTGTTGTTTTCCCCGCCGACGGGCGTTCCCGACCAAGATTTGGATGGGAGGGTAGATCGGTCGGGGATGGTTCTATGGGACTTTCCTTCGTTACCGTTGTCACGGGAGGCGTTAGCCCACCTTTCCGACATTAGGGATGGACTTTGGAGCGTGCGACTGGTTTTCATTCACAGAGGGCGCGTCCAAGACACGGAGGATCCTTGGACCAACCTCAAAGCAGTCCTGAGGCTGTCGCCCGGTAATGACCAGAACGCCGATGGAAGTCCCGACGACGACGGAGACGGTCGGGTGGACGAAGAGGAGCCCAACGGCTTGGACGATGATGCCGATGGTCTCGTTGATGAAGACTCCCCCAAGATTGTTGTCCTTTATGGTCCTGATGAACCAAAAAGGACGTTCCCGGTGACGACGAACTGGTATAGCGATCAGGAGTGGGGCATCTGGGACATCCCCATCCCGCCGTCGGCTTTTGACCTCAATAACGACGGAGTCGTGGATCCCGTTCGGGAACTCAAGCCGGCTCTGGAAAGTCCTTTGCAGGTGCGACTAGAAAGTCCCGTCGCCGGTGAGATTGTCCCTCCAGGACGGGAATATGTGCCCTACGAAATAGGCGGGTTAAGCATTCGGCTGCAGGATCAAAACGGTGCCATTAGACCCCTTTGGGAGTGGAAGATACAGGCATTGGGCGTCGCCGAAAGGGGGACCGTCGGGATCATTGGTCCACCCTTCTTGGATCAGACGGATGAAGTGGTCGCCGCCTACGGACCCAATCCGGCGAATCAGCCGCCCCAATGGCGGTCCTACTCGTGGTGGGCCGATCTTGTTAACGGGGTCGTTTGGAAAAGGGAGTGGGCTGCTCGGTATCTGAGAGGAAATCAAGTTTCCATTTTATGGGAAGGATCCCTCTGCGAGCGGGTAACGGCACCGACGATGCTGGCTCGTCTATCCCTGAATCTGGCAAGACCTTGGCTGCTCTTCCGCAACGACAAGCAACTGGATCGCTTGGCGACGACTCATCCCAATCCGGAAATCTTTTTGGAACTTCCCCATTTTGTCTATGACCGATTCGGGCTGTTTGATGACGGTGTCGGGACCTGGCGGTTTCGGCGGGCATCTTTTGCCGGGCTCCTTTATCGTGCGCCCGTCGTCCCCAGGCTTCCCGTATCGCCGGACCTGTTTGTCTCTCCCAGCCAGGTGGGTCCTGATTAAGGTGATCAAAGTATGAAGGCGACCAGACTTCTGATCCCTTTGATAATCCTCTCGGGCACAGCAGGCGGTCAGGGACTGACCTGGGTCTCAAGAGGGCTTTACGGCGGTCTGGCAGAATCCCGCTTTCCCAGCGTCAGCGCCGACGGCAGCCGCATTGCTTTCCAAGTGGAGCGACCGGGACAACCACCGGAAATATGGATGGCAATCTTAGTTGCCGGACAATATGTTGCTCAACCGGTGACCGTCGGCAGCCCTCCCACTCCTGCGATCGGGAGGCACCCGTCCCTCAGCCACGATGGACGGACCCTTGTTTACCAGCCAGTGACAGGTCAGCAGATTGGGGTTTGGTCTGATCAGGCGACCGGTCCCATTCTGCAGCCGTTTGTTCCGATTTATCCAGGGTTAGCGCCGCCCTTTGTCCAGCCGACCATCAGCGGTGACGGTCAGCACATTGTTTTTGTCGGGAGGGTCGGTTTTACCTGGCAGGTTCTTGCTTATGACCGCAGTCGTGGTGTCACGACTTTGATCTCGTTTGTAAGTCGGCTGGCAGGGGATGGGACCGTTGCCCGAGGACCGGCAGCCTTTCATTGCGTTTCGCCCACCGTGTCGGCAGACGGTCGGATGGTGGCGTATATGACGCGGGACCGAGGGGTCCTGGACGAAAACGGGGACGGGCAGTCTGACGCAACTTCCTTACAAGTCCCGTGGTTGATCACGGTCCACGACCGAGATGCCGATGGCAATGGAGTCTTTGATGAAGCCGTTCCGGGAGCGACTCGGACCGTTGGCATCTTTTTGCCCCAGGGCTCCGTCGCCTTCGCACCGTCCCTTTCCCCCGATGGTGCCTATTTGGCTTTTGCTGTCGCCACACCGACGCCCCCTGCCCGCCACTTTCAGGAAGTTGTTGACCTTTGGGTTTTGCGACTTCAGGACGGAGTCAGCCTGAGGATCACTCAGATGTTGCTTCCCCAAGGAAGCCTTCAGTTAGGCGGTTCCGGTATGGGCTACAGCGACTGGATGGGTGCACCGACCCTGGTTGTTTCGCCGCAAGACCCTTCTGTTGTTTTTCTGGCTTTCCACTCGTGGGAAGCCGGGCTTCTTCATCCGTCCTTGCAAAGACCGGCGGTGCGAGGGGTCGGAAATGTCTATCTCGCCCGGTGTGATTTTCGTCAGAACGCTGTGTCCCTCTTTCCGGTCCTCCAGCAACCCCTCTCCGTTGATTTTGCTTCTGTTGATGACGACCGGGATGGACGGATTGATGAAGACCCAATCAACAACGCCGATGACGACGGCGATGGAAGAGTGGATGAGGATCCAAGCGAGTCAATCCCACAGGGACACAGCCTTTTCCCTGTCGTCAGTCTGGTCCAACCGGCAGGGGCAGGCAACTTGTTCTCTGTGGTCTTTCACAGCCTTGCCCCACTGGCGCGGGCTGCTTCTGGTGGTCCGTTCGCTGACACTAATGGTCGGTGGGACATCTATCTGAGTCAAATGATCCTACCTTGAGAAGGGTGACTCATCGTGAAACAGGGAGTATGGAGCATCGTTACTGCCGTTTGGGCTCTAACAGTTGTCCAGGGAATTAGCCAGACTCTTCCTCCCTATGAACTGCACCCTTCCATCAGCAACACGGGTCGCGTCGTCTTTCAGACCTTACTCCCTCCCCGTCAGACAGACCTCTTTCAGTTTCCTGTCTCTTTCCCTCCCATCCCAGACCCCACATTTGGGGTTCAGGCGTGGGAAACGATCGGAGTCACCCCCGTTTATGCAACTCCTCCCGCAGTCGGAGAAGCGAGACCGTCCATTGATGCTTCGGGCAACTGGGTTGTTTGCCAGCGAGGAGGCGGAGTCGTTGTCTTGGAGCCGACAACGGGGAGTGTGCCCTATGGAACAATCGGCATTCTACCGGCGATTAGCGGCTCTGGTCGGTTTGTCGCCTTTCTAAGCCAAAGCACCGAACTTCACGATCCTGATGGAAACGGCGATCCTTCCGACAACCAACCCCCTAATCCTTCGCCTCCAGGACCAGGATCGTGGATTCTGTATCTCCGGGACCGGGATGCGGACGAGGACGGCGCTCTTGACGAATCGGCTGCCGGCGCCACCTGGACCCGCTATCTTCATCTGGGTTCCCCCGTTCATCCCCCCTTAACTTCTGTTCGGCTCAGTCTGGATCCCGTGACTGCGCCCGATCCCACGACGGATCGGTCGGGTTGGCTACTGGGATTGTCCTTCTTCAACGGTTCCGTCTGGGAATTGCGGGTCTATGACATCAGCCAGATTCGGACAAAGACGACCGAGGGTCCGGATCCGGTTCTGGTCAGCATTGTGTCCAATTATCCCCTGTCACCGCCGAGTTTGGCGGGCAGTCGGTTTGCTTTCACAGCGCAGGGAGCGTTGACCAACCCGCCCGGTCCTTCCATTCCAGCAGCCTGGGTTTTTGAACTGTCAGGTGGTGCCGCTGCGCCGCTGATCGGGATTGCGGTCCGGGGACCCATTGGTGCCGCGGTTCTGAGCCGGGACGGACGACTATTGGGCTTTCACACGAGCGCTTCGGCGTTCCAGCGAATTGGGCAAGATCCTCAGCCCTTACCCTTTGCCTTTGGGGGTCAAGCGGATGCTAACGCTGCTCAGGACGTCCACATTTTTGACTTGGTAACGACTCAGCCGATTTGGTCTACGCTATTGATTCGGAGCAACCAGCCGGGCGGTATCGGACCCTATGATCCCTGCACCAATCCGACCCTGGCGGACCTTATCAGCGGGTGGATTGCTTTTCAGCAGAGCACCGGTCAAGGTAGCCGAGTTCGGATTGCCAACCTGAACACGCCCCGACAAGTCTACCGCTAAGCAGGTGTAGAGCCCCTCACCGGCTCCGGAATCGGGCTGGTGCTGCGGACCAGTTCCTCCGAATCCGAGAACATCTTGCTGGCTTCCGTCTCTGTGGGAAGGTAGCGAGCGAACTTTGCCAGGTCGCTGATATCCAAAACGAATGCCAGCACGCTTTCCTGATCCGCACGAAGGCGCTTTCCGATCACTTGGAGCAATTGGTCCGTTGGCGTTTCCAGTGCGGGCACCTCAAAGCGCTGTTCGCAATAGCGCCGAAGGGCATAAGAGAGCAGAATGAAGGCTCTTTCCACTTGACCGTCTTGGTAAAGTTGGCGGGCTCGGCTGATGGATTGGAGGGCTAACTGATCAGGAGGCAACGGAAGCGGTGCCGTCCAGCGCCGCCATTGGGACAGTGCCCAACCGCCCAAAGCCAAAAGCCCCCGAACCCCTAAGGCTAGTGCCGTTAAGGAGAGCAAGGCTATCAAGGTAACGATGGCAACCGATCGGGCGCTCAACGGGTAAGCCATAGGCGGTTTGATAGGTCGGGGATCTTTCGCATTAGGGGGAGCAATCGGGATGACCTGTATCTCAACCGGATTGGACCGGACCAGAGTCGTTTTCCCCTCCATTTCACAGGTAACGGTCAGCGGGGGAATACTCCCCTTCCCCGTTCGGTAGAGAGCCACATCCCATTGAAAAACGGTCACCTTCGTTCCCGGCATGGCGCCCTTCTGGGTCTGGATCGGCCACGTCTTCAAGATTTCAAATTCGCCGAATCGGCTAATCTTTGGCAAAATGACTCTTGCCGACTCAGGTGCGAAGAGAGCTACCCGGTAGGTGATCGGATCGCCAATGGTGCAGACAGACGGATGGGCGGATGCCCTCAGTTCCTGACTTTCGCAAAGGGAGCCAGCGACCAGAGAGAGAGAAAGGCACAGAACTAAAGTCTGAGCCCAACCTGACGACCTCACTGACCGAAAGCCTCCCTTCGCTCTGTCCAACGGTTGGCATCTGCGACGACAAAAGGGACGATGTCGTGAAAATGCTTGCCTCTCTTAGTGAACACGGTTAGGACCATCGGTGGGGTTGCGGTCAGGACGGCTTCCACCTCGTTGTGGCGTGCTGGAGACGATGTCAGGTCTTGCAGAACGGGACCAGTCGTTAAAGTGAAGATGTGAAGACCGTATTGAACTGACTGACTCACCCGACCCCTAAGCCTTACCGAAACGTGCCACCTCTTGAAGGACAAGGGTTCCACTGCGATGGAAACAATGTCCGAGGAAGGCAGAAAAGACCGCGGTTCACCGACGCGATCCTTCAGATACCCGCTTAAAACTGGTTTCAGAAAAAGTTCATTTCTCCTGACGAAACTTTGCAGCAGCCGCCCCGACAGCAGCAATTGGCTGTCGTAGCGCAACAAAGCCCTTTGTTTGCTATCCTGATCAGAAGGACTAAGAAAGACCGCCTGCCACTGACCGGCGTCCAAAACACCTTTTGGAGGGAGAAGCCAAAGATTTTTTTGAAGACCCTGGGGAACGGGAAAGTTACCGTAATGAATCAGATACTCAAAGACGATAGGCAAGGGAGCATCACTGGAGGACGAACGAGAGAAAAGAGCCGACCAGGTCAAAGCGGCAACGGTGGAATGGACCGGATGGTCGTCAAACCGGGCAGGGACAAGGATAGTCCGAGGGCGGAGGTGCCGAAGAAGAGAGATCATTGAGTTAAAAAGGGTCCGGTCACCTTCCAAAAGCCATCGGCGAACAATTTCCCGCTCGTGAAAACCCAGAAACGAAAGATGATCAGTGGGGAGCCCCAAGGTTTCCATCGCTCTTTGCAACTCCGCCAGCCTCTGGGAGGCGAATCGACTGCGGCGAGACGGGTCCAGCCAAACCCCATCTAAGCGGAGCCACATTGCCCAATCAAAGGCGTCGCCGTCGGTGACGCAAACAACAAACGGGGGGCGTCCCCGTTGCACCAGTGTGTGGATCAACCCACCACAGCCGCCCGTCTCATCATCGGGATGAGGGGAGACGATAAGGATCGGGTCCGGTAATTCTTCCACTTGAAGAAGTTGAAGATGACCGGCGCACGAGCGCCACGCCTTTTGGTAAGCCATCTGCCGGGCAAAGTGAACGGTGGGAACAAAGATGATCCCTGCGACGCTGAGCCACAAAATTCGGCGAGTTAAGGCACGCCTCCTTAAATATCTCTTGCTCAGGAGGGAGAAACCCCTACCCTGCCGTTGCCTCTTCTTCTTTGCCTTTACCGGCAGCCCAGGCAGATAGCGCATCTTTGTAAGCCGTTACCCTTTCCTCAATCTCTTTGAGGGTATCTCCACCAAATTTTTCCAGAATGGCATCTGCCAAAATTATGGCAACCATTGCTTCGGCAACGACCGCGCAGGCAGCGATAGCGCAGACGTCCGACCGTTCCACGTGCGCCTTCGCCACCTCTCCCGTTAGGAGATTGACGGAACTTAAGGGGCGACGAAGTGTAGATAAGGGCTTCATCGCTCCCCGAACGATAAGGCGCTCCCCATTGGTTACCCCTCCTTCCAGTCCTCCCGAGTTGTTAGTGGCTCTCGGGAAGAACCGCCAGTCAGTCGGATGGGGATCGGGGGGCAGTATGGGATCATGGACTTGAGACCCTTTTTTACCGCTCATTTCAAAGGCTCGCCCGATCTCTACCCCTTTGACCCCGTGAATACTCATCACTGCCTGCGCCAGCCGCCCGTCTAATTTTTCATCCCAGTGAGCATAACTTCCCAGCCCGACGGGCACCCCATCCACCACTACCTCAAACTGACCACCCAGAGTTTCCCCCTCCTTCATCGCTTCATCAATAAGGGCTTTCATCTTCTCCGTGGTGATTGGGTCCAGGCAGCGGAGTTCGGACGACTCCGCCCTTTCCCAGATTTCGGAAACGGTCAATTTGGAAGAGTCCACAGGGGACTGGACTGGTCCGACGGAAAGAACGTGAGAAGCCATTTGGACCTTGAAGTGATTGAGCAGTTTTTTCGCAACGGCACCAGCCGCTACACGGGCAGCCGTCTCCCGAGCACTGGCTCTTTCCAGCACGGGTCGCAAATCGTAAGTCAAGAACTTCATTGCTCCTGCCAGGTCGGCGTGACCGGGGCGGGGGAGATAAAAAGGTCTTTTCTTTTCCGGAGGTGTTTCTTCGGTGACGGGTTGGGGACTCATTGCCACGGACCAATTTTCAAAGTCCTTGTTCTCTATCAGAAGGGCTATCGGGGATCCGATGGTCACACCGTGCCGGACACCGGCAAGAAAAGTGACCTGATCCCGCTCAATCTTTCGGGATCGGGGACCTCTTCCATAGCCACCTTGTCGACGAGCCAAATCTTTGTTGATGTCCTCGGCGAGGAGCGGCATTCCGAAGGGGACGCCCTGAATAATCACAGTAAGAGCCGGACCGTGGGATTCGCCGGCAGTGTAAAATCGGAAGCGCTTCAATCCGCACCCCACCACGCTCATTATAAGTCGGGTGGGGCAGGGATCTTAGCCACCAAAAGTCCCCTCTTCCAGCCGAATGATCCGAGGAGTCACGAAAACAATCAGATTCTGTTCGCTGATGGTCCGATCCTTGCCCCGGAAGAGGGAACCGATAAGCGGCAGTCGCGCCAGCAAGGGGACCTCCCTTTGGGTGGAACTGTCTCGGGAAGTCAGCAGACCACCGATGGCGAAACTTTCTCCGTCCCGCACCCGAACCAAAGCAAAGGTCGTTGTGACATTGAAGATGGGGATCGTCCCGCCCGCGGGGTTCGGGAATTCCCCCAAAATGTCCGTCACGATGGGCGTGATGCTCATCGTCACGGTATCGTCTTCGTTGATGAACGGAACGGCAAAGAGACCAGTGACCAGGGGAACGGCAATGATGTTTGTGATCGTCCGCACGTTCCCCGCCAGGTCCGTAATAGCCGTCTGGATGATAACGGGTCGGAAAATGACCGATGTGAAAATGGCGGGCAGACCATTAATGGTGAAGGCTCTGGGAGCGTTAATCACCTTTCCTCTGTTGCTGGAGATAGCAGTGCCCAAGACTGCTTGCAGATTTCCTCGCACATAACCGATCTGAGTCAAGGTGCCCAATGGCATCCCCTGGGTGACCACGGTCACCTCGGAGCCTGCCATTCGCCAGTCTATTCCCAATATCTCGCTCAGGCTGCCGACGACGGCAACGAATTGAGATTCAATCTCCACCTGGTCGGGTGGCTGATCAATCAGAAAAAGAATCTCTCTCAACTGATCAATGGCTTCCGCCGTTCCGTAGACGAGAATCGCGTTCTGAGTCGGAATACCAATAATCTGCTGAAGACCTGGGATCAACCCCAGAATGCCGCCCACACCACCGACGCCCCCAGGAACTCCACCAAAACCACCCCCAACACCTGGACCCGCCAGCCCTCCCGGTCCTCCACCGACGAGTCCTCCAGGACCAAAGCCGCCCCCAACGCCCCCAATTCCCCCGATCCCCGCTCGCGCAACATCAGGAGATCGGAGGAATCCGGAGTCCAGGACAGTCGCCCCCAGACCCGGCACACCAATTCCACTAATCAAAGACGAACTGCTGACTGGAGACATTCCCCCACTGACGCTGGGATTCATCAACGGCACGCCACTATAACCGCCGGTCTGCATATTTGTGACCTGATTGCGGACCCTCTGGAGCAGTTCATAAGCACCTCTATAGGAAGAATCCCCCAAGACGGGGATGCCCAGAATGTGACACACCTCGGTAACCGGCAGATAGCGGATTTTGAGAACTTCAAAGTCCGCCGGCAGAGCACGAGTCGCCCATTCGTCAGGCGACACAACTTTGGGAGGCTGAGGAATCATTTTTTCTTCCTTTACTTCTTCTGGTTCTTCTGGTGGCTTCTTCGGTGTCGGTGAGGCAGGAGGTGCCGGTTGCGAGCGGCTCAAAATGTAAACTCCCTTTTCATCCCTTCGTGCCTGAATGCCTGTTAGGTCACACAGGTAGCGAATGATCTGACTCACGGGCATATTGTGGAGCCGCAGCCGTCCCACTGAGAGGTTTAGGATGTCCGGCGACGCTACGTAACTAATCTGCGTTTCCGTAAAGATGAGGTTGAGAACATCCCCTACACTCGCATTGTCAAAATCAACCGAAAGAATAATAGGATCGTCCTGTGGGGTCTGACCGACGACGTTGGTCGACTGTCCAACCACTGCTATGAATAAACCAACCAACCAAAGGCACAACCTCACTTTTCCACTGACCACCTTCCAACCTCCCTCTTAATGGCGCCACTAATACCCGAACCCGCCACCAAATCCTCCTAAGCCTCCAAAGCCGCCCATTCCGCCAAAGCCCCCTAAACCGCCTCCTAAACCTCCAAAACCACCCATTCCACCGAAACCACCCATTCCACCAAAGCCGCCCATTCCACCAAAGCCACCCATTCCACCGAAGCCACCAAGTCCACCAAAGCCACCCATTCCGCCAAAGCCACCCATTCCACCAAAACCGCCCATTCCACTTAAGGCGCTGAAAGCCGGCACGACAATTGTTCCACCAAAAAGTTGGACACCATCATAGGCGTTAAGGAATCGAAACCGAATGCGTTCCCAAGTAAAAGTCTGCTGCTCCGTTGCCGCTGTCACCTGTGGAACCCGAGGCTCCCGACCGGGGACGCCGGCTGTGGTTGCTGCCAACTTAGGTTTCAACTCCACGACCTTCTTTGCGCTGTCTATGAAGAGATCGGCGTTAATCTGTCCCGCAACCCTCTGCAAGATGTCGGAGAGACGGGTATTCAAGAGTCGCAAGGTGACCGTGCCGCCTACTCCCGGCGAGATACTGTAGGAAAAACCGTAGTCTTCACTCAACAATTGCAAGATGCGGTTGGCATCGGCATCTTCCCAATTCACTTCCGGAACAACCTGGTCAAAAGGACCACCTTGGGCGAACAGACAGGATCCAGCGATCAGCAGCACCACTAAGGTATGAGCGAACCTTCCCATTTGTTTGCACTCCCCTTTCTTTATTATGCCATACCACGAAAGAACGACCGAAAGCCGTCAGAGTCCGCCGACAGCGCCCGGTCCCGCGCCGGCGCTGGGACCCATAAAGCCGGGACCGGCAAACCCTGGTCCAACACCCACTGCTCCGGGCACTTGCTGGACTGGTCGCCTCGTAGCGATCCGTTCTTCACCGCTGGGACCGGTCAACACTACGCGATCCGTCGTGATCTGAGTGACGGTGAAGACTTGGTCGTTGACTGTAATTTGGCTACCCGGGCGCACCACTCGGTGACGACCGTCCGGTAACTGGACGATGGCAGCAATCCGATCGGCGGTGAGCATCGTTCCGGCGAGCCTGAGTAAGGGATCTTCCATCCTTCTGGGACCAGTAGCCACCCGAAAAGCACTTAAGCGGGCAGGAGGCGGTGTAGGCTGAGGAAGACCACCCATCAGGACGGAGAACTGAGTTTCAGTAGGTTGAGAAGCGACGGCGGGAGGCGGCATCGGGGGTAACGGTCCGCCTTCGGCGACGACAGGAGGCTCGACAGGAGAAGGACCCTGCTCAATCGGTTCAAAGGGATCGTCTCTCCCCGGCTCTGGAGGCTTGACGGCAGGGACTTCCGGTTGGATCGTTGCCCCAGGTGCTCCTGGTGCAGTGGGCACCCCCAAAGTCGGTGTCGGAGCGGGAGCACCAAGGGTCAAAGTGGGACCAGTGCCCGCCCCAAGCGTTGGCATCCCTGGTGTGGTCGGCTGCTGCCCGAGTGTCGGCTGCTGCCCCACAGCGGGCTGACCTGGTCCTCCGCCAATGGGTTCCGCCTGGGCTTGCTGACCGGGCTGACCGACGCCTAACGCTGCTGTCGGCGTTGGACGACGGGTCCTTGATACGAACAGATAGATCATTGCTGTTAAGGAGATGACGATCACACCTACAAGGATCCCAGCGATAGCCTTTTGTTGGCTGGACAACTGTTGCCATTGTTGCAAGATGGTTCCCCCCTTATTCGGGTCCTGCCGTGATGCCACCACCGGGGGCTTGCCCGCCCGCCGCACCACCCTGACCGGTCGGAGGCATAGATGGCTGTCCCCCTACTCCGCCACCCATCGGCATCATGGGACCAGGCATTGGTGCCCCCGCCCCGCCACCCATCGGCATCATCGGACCGGGCATTGGTGCCCCCGCCCCGCCACCCATCGGCATCATCGGAGCCGACACGCCCACACCGGTCCCTAAACCAGCCGTTCCCGTGGCACCGGCAGCTGCACCGGGAAGTGCTCCGGTAGGCGGTGGTTTCCCCGCCAGAACCGCTCGCTCCACGGCTGTCTCTACAAGCGAATAGATACTAATCGGCACTGTTGCCCTGAGCCTGCCATTTTGCAGAAGACTGAAGGTCGGTGTGTGCACCAGAATCGGTCTCGTGAAGCGAGGGAGACGGGATAAGAAATTGAGAATGTCACGGTACCGTCCGTCCAGAAGAAGGACCATCTGCCCCCACAAGAAATAACCCGTGTTCGGCTCCGGAGGTAATTGAAGGGTTACACCTGTCCACCGGGGGACCTGATCGTAACGAAGTTCTACACCACATTCATTCGCCAGTTCTGCCAAATATTTGCGAAGGTCCCGCTCAAAGTGTCCTCTCGCCTCATACTGGAACTTTAAACCTACTTCCCAGATCTCTTGGGGATTGGCAGGATCCGGATACTTGAGAAGGACCAATTCCTTTGCGATGGCCGCCCATCGTTTCCTCGCCTGAGCGGCTTCTTCCTTGGCTCTTTTCAAATCCTCCTCAACGGCTTGGCGTCGGGCAATGGTGTTTTCATACTCCTGCTTGGTTTTCGCCTTACTCGCCAACTCCTCCGTCTGGCGACGAATCAGCAAAAAGTAGAGGGCACCATCGGCGACCGCAACGATGAACAGACCAATCAGAGGAATGACCCACCAAGGTGTTCCTCTCATCAAAAGCCCTCCTAATTAACTTTCTTCTTCCGCGGCTCGCCGCCCGCCGAGACCGCTACCCTCTTCGCCGCCCGATGCCGGTCCACCAACACCAGCACCTCCTGATTCACCCGCAGTGGCAGCCCCTGGAGGTCCTCCCGCCCCGGGCATACCCCCCATTGGCATTCCGCCACCCATCATGGGCATGGCACCCATCATCGGCATACCGGTGCCTCCTGCACCGGCTGCTGGTGCAGCTGCTGCCGCCAGTTTGCCGCCAACAGACAGAGGATTCTTGAGGTTGGCTCGGATGACAAAATAGACAGCGGTGCGGGGTGCTGCTGGGTCTCGGACGATGGCGACCTGCTGACCAAACCCTCCAGGACCCCCCATTCCCATACCGGGTCCCCCCATACCAGCACCGCCCATCATCGGCATCATCGGCATCGCTGCTCCTCCACCGCCCGGCATCGCCGGCTGACCTGGCTGGATCGTCGGAGAACCACCACCGCCCTGCTGTCCTCCTCCGGGAGGTCCTGCCATCCCGCCGGGCGCCATCGTCGGCGCTTGTCCGCCCGCTGCCCCTCCAGCAGGCGCTCCCCCTGCTGGCGGCACCCCTGGACCGGCAGCAGGACCTACCCCAACGGAGGGCATCTGCCCGCCTGGTGCTCCGGCACCCGGTGTCGGCAAGACTCCAACCGTCTCACCTGTCGGCGGCTTCAGTTCTTTGGGCACGATCGGGGGCAGTTGCGCACCTGGATACCGCACTCCCCGCCATTCCCACTCCTGAAGTTCCACTTCCGTCAGATGGGGGCACAAGGTCAGATGACCGTAAAACTTTGCTAACCGCCGGACCGAAGTGGTGTACCCAATCAATAACACTCCCGTCGCCTGCGTTTGCCCCCCTGTCAATTGCAGACTCGTCAGCCGCACGCCTTCCGGAATCCACTCCGTTATGCGGGTCAATCCGTCCGACCAAGTTTTCCCTGATGCGTGGAGATCGTCCAGCGTAGACAATCGGTCTGCCAGCACCTGCACACCGCTCCGGATGCTACCGGCGTTGCTCTCCATTTGTTGGACTTCTTTCACCTTTGGGTCCATCTCTTGAATGGCTCGGTCAAGGTCTCCAATGGCGCTGGCATTCGCCTGCCACCAAATCAGCATTGGTGCGATCAGAAGAGCAGTGAGCACAACCGTCCCTCCGATGGCGATCCCTGTATAACGGAGCGCCCGAATGTGGGGCGGGATCAGGTTGAGTTTCGGAACCGTGCGACCGATGGCTTTCCTCCGGCTTGCCATTGTCCTTCACCTCGCTAAAGAACCCATAACGATAAACCGACACCGATAGCAAAAACGGGCGCCATTTTTTGGATGTATTCCTTTCCGAATTGTGCTTCCACGGCGCTGGTATCCATATGCAGGAACGGATTCAACAGAGTGACGGGAACACCCAATTGGTGTTCCAAAAAGCGATCCAGATCCGTCAACAGAGCCCCGCCGCCCAGAAGATAGACTCCCTCCAGATTAACAGAACCCCTTTGGCTCATCAAATATTCGGCGGACCGATGAATTTCGTTCGCCAGTTCCGTCAGCCGAGAAAGAATGGCTTCATAGCATTCCCTCTCAGGAGACCGTGCCGCTGCCGCTTCATAGGAAGGAATAGAGGGCTCTTCTGAAGGAACAAACTCTAAAGGTCGTGTCGGTGGCGCCGCCGGGGGCACTGCGGGACCGGTTTCCTCTGGTCCCGGAATCGTGAAATCAAAACTGAACTCTAAAGGAGGAGCGGGACGTTCCTCCATCGGCGCCGCGGGAAGGTGACCTTCCGGTTCTTGAGTGGCCGTTGGCATTGTTGAGGAACCCGCTGGAGCCGCCTCTTCTGGGAACCAGGCGCGGGCTTGCTCAATCTTGACTCTCTCTGCCTCCTCCATCGTCAGTCCTAAATAGTCTCGGATGTCTTCGGTAAAGTGTCGTCCACCGACCGGCACGGTGCGAGTCAGCAAGAGAGTGGTGCCTTCCACAAAGGAGATCTCCGTCCCCTCGTGACCGATATTGACAAGGATGGCGACCTGGTCGGAAGGCACTTCGCCGTCACTGTAAAAACCTTTAAAAGCAAGATAAGCACGAATCGCCGCCAAAGGTTCCACTTCCACAGCGATGGGCGACAGCCCGGCCTGTCGGACGGCAGCCAAATAAGCGTCCACCAAGTCCGATCGGGCAGCGGCGAACAGGACGGGAATCTGCCCTCCTTGAGGCACTTCCTCAGGCTCCTTAAGGAGCACAAAGTCTTTGATCGCTTCGCCGCTTTGAAACGGGATTTGCCGGTCAATCTCGTAAGGGATTGCCTGAAGCAATTCTTTTCGGGGCATTGACGGCAATTCCGTCACCCGCACCACAACACCGGACTGACCGCCGATGGAAAGGACGGAGTCCCGACCGATGCCCCTTGCCCGAGAAAGAAGATTGCGGATCTCTGTCGCCACTACATCAGGCTGGATGACTTCTCCAGAAACGATGGCTTCCCGAGTCGGTGCCGTGTAAAGCCCCAGCACCGATAGGCGCGGACCACTTCTGGAAAGGGCAACGAGTTTAAGACTGTAGTTCCCTAAGTTAACGCCCAGGACGCTTTTTGCCAATCTCTCTCACCGCGCTCGCGCCCGTGTCAAGCGCATTGTTATTGTGCCATTCCTTTTGACCAAAAGCAACTAAGTCACAATATTGGACGAAGGGAAAGACTTTTGTGTTCCCGTTATTAACAGCGGTGAAAGACCAGGTTATCGGCGTAGACGCTGGTGCGACAAAGACCTGTGCGGCTCTTGTTGGCAGAGACGGGGGTCTTCTGGCGGAAGTAACGTTGTCGGGAGCCAATCCTCTCCTTTCCGGAGAGGCTGCTTATCGGACGGTCGCTGCGGCTTGTCGGGACGCTCTTGCCATTGCCCAAAGTCGCTGGGAGCGCATCGCCTTTCTTTTTGTCGGGATGTCAGGGGTCGACGAACCTGAATCACCGTCTTGGAAGGCCGCCAAGAAGTCCCTTCAGGCGGTCATTCCCGTTCCCTTTGAACTGGATAACGATTCGTATGTTGCCCATCAGGGTGCCTTTGGGGGTGCTGATGGGGTCTTGACGATTGCGGGAACAGGTGCCATCGTCCTGGCGCTTTGTCAGGGTCGGCGGTATCGGGTGGATGGGATGGGAGAGTGGCTTGGTGACGAGGGCAGTGCTGCTTGGATCACCCTTCAAGGTCTGCGAGCGGCGGTGAGAGGACAGGATGGTAGAGGGCGCAAAACGCAACTGGCGCAAGCCCTCCCTCTAGCCCTAGGGGTCTCTTGCCTGCGAGAGGTCGTAACGCTGCTGAGTCTGGGCGAGATTTCCCGTCAGGAATTAGCCTGGGTGGCAACAAAAGTGCAGACCTTTGCCGAGAAGGGGGATCAGGTGGCAGCAGAGATTTTGAGGGAGGCAGGCAGGAGGCTGGCGGAAAGTGCCTTTGTCGCCAGGGCAAGGACTGGCGTTCGCCTTCCCGTCTCCTACAGCGGAGGGGTTTTTGAACACTTCCCCCTAACAAAAGAGACCTTCTGCACCACCCTCCAATTACAAGGTGTAGAAGTGACCGATCCGATGGCGCCCCCTCATCTTGGGGCGTGTCTGGTGGCAGCTAAGTTTGCTGGTTGGAAAGTAGATCCTCAGTGGTTAAGGCGTTTGGAAGAGAAA
The DNA here is from genome assembly GCA_025057575.1 of Candidatus Caldisaccharidevorator malaysiensis. Lineage (GTDB taxonomy): Bacteria > Armatimonadota > Fervidibacteria > Fervidibacterales > Fervidibacteraceae > Caldisaccharidevorator > Caldisaccharidevorator malaysiensis. The sequence goes on along the minus strand of JANXBO010000016.1, from coordinate 20,203 downwards.
AGAAAGGCAATAGAGAGTCCAAGTCAAAAAAGCGACGAAATTTTGCTCTCCGTTTTGCCTCGTCTAATCTCGGAGCAGAGGAATTGGGCAACCCTTGACATCAGCCGACGGTCTGTGGACGATATTCTTCTGCTGATTAATGAAGAGGACCAGAAGGTAGCTCCCGCTGTCAGGGATGAGATACCCGCCATAGCGCAGGCAGTCCGCTGGGCGACGGCGGCTATTTTGTCGGGGGGCAGAGTGTTCTATGTGGGTGCTGGGACCAGCGGTCGTCTGGGAGTGATGGATGCTGCCGAGTGCCCTCCGACCTTCGGCACACCGCCCCAATGGTTTCAGGGGATAATGGCCGGAGGCTATGAGGCGCTTTGGAAGTCAGTGGAAGGTGCGGAAGACGATCAGGAAGAGGGACGAAAGCAGATTCAAAAAGCGAGATTGGACGGAAAGGATTTGGTGATCGGCATTTCAATGAGCGGTAGGACACCTTTCGTTCTGGGTGCCATTGAAGAGGCTCGCCGAAGAGGAGCAAGGACCGTGGTGCTGACGGTCAACCGGTCGTCTCCTTTGGCACAGTCGTGCGATTTGGTGATTGCCCCTGCGGTCGGTCCTGAGGTTCTGGCGGGTTCTACACGGATGAAAGGGGGAACGGCGACTAAACTGATCCTCAATATGTTGAGCACAGCAACGATGATCCGATTGGGTCGGGTGGAAAGCAATTTGATGGTCGGACTGAAAACCTGGTGCGGAAAATTGAGAGAACGGGCGAAGAGAATCGTTTCGTTAATTGGGGGCATCAGTTTGGATGACGCCGAACGGATCCTTTCCCAAAACGAATGGGATGTGCGCCGTGCCCTGAACCAATTGTCCCGAGGACCTTGCCAACCTGACGATGGAGCGGACGGTTAGGGAGGGTTAATAAACTCTTCAACGGCACCGAACAATCCCAAATACCAGCGAGCCCAGAAACCGACCACATAGACAGCACCCAAAATTAAAATGAACAAAAGGACACCAAGTCCGATGACGGTGCCCTGCGCATTCATTGCCACCTCTGCCTCCGATTCCAGATACTCCGCAGCACGGTTGAGACCTTCGTCAACGGTCCCTGTCTTTTCTGCTGTGGACACGATGTGAAGAACCATCGGGGGCATTAAAGGGATCTGCCGAACAACCGATAACAGCGACTCACCCTTCTCCAGTCGTGGGGCTAACCGGTCAGTAGCGTCTTTGATCCGAAGGCTCCCCGAAGCCTGACCCGCCAGTCGCAGACTGTCTCCCGGTTCTACACCCGCTGCATACAGCATCGCCAGCGCCCGACCGAAACGGGAGGCATAGAGCAGCCGGGGCAGAGTGGCGAACCAAGGAATGCTGAGGCGAATTGTTTCCACAAAGGATGTCAGAGCTGGTCGGTCTCGGACAAAAGTCCAGACCAGCCAGCCGATTGCCAATGCAGCCATCACGACCAAAATAATCGTGCCCGGAGCCAATGCCCACCGATAATGCCCAAGGATAAACTCGTCCATTCGGGGGTTGAGGAGCCTGGCAAGGAAAGGGCTAACCAATTGGGCAGTGACGATAAGGGCAACGAGGATGATCGCCAAGAGGCGGGGATAAAAAGTTCGGGACCGGATTGTCTGAAGGAAGCGATGTTCCCGATCAAAATGATCCGCCAAATGCCGAAAGACCTCATCCAAGCGTCCTGATTTTTCTCCCGCACGGATCATCGGCAGGACATAAGGCGGAAAGAGAAAACCTTGAGGCTTGAAGGCTTCATAAAGGGAAAGACCCTGACTCATCCGCAAACCGGCTTCCCTTGCGACGACGGCAAGGGGGGAATTCGGTTGGTTGTCGGCAAAGGCAATGACGGCTTCCGGCAGCCCCAAACCTGCCCTAAGAGAGGAATGCAAATGACGAAAGAAGAGAGCCAGAGCCTGAGGCGACGGTCTTCTCACAAGGGGGACCCTTTGCCCGACTTTCTCCCTAAGTTCCGTAATCCAAAGACCCTGCCCTCTTAGTTGCTTATGGGCTTCCAGGGGATTCGCCGCCGTGACTTCGCCGTGAACGAGCCGTCCTTTGCTATCTCGGGCGGTAAATTCATACGCTGGCACTGGACGATCCCCCCGAATCGCCTCCTGACCACCAGTCTTTGGCATAAACTTTAACGCCTTGATCTGCTACCAGCGCGTCGGCAACAGCCCTTACCTCTCGACCGTCAATGTGGCTGACCAATTCGGAAAGGGGAACCAGCACAAAGGCTCTTTGCCAAAGCCTCGGATGGGGCACGATCAGCCGAAGCGACTGATAACGAACCCCTTGTGCCCAGAGAATGTCTATGTCAATCGTCCGGGGACCACCGGACCCTTTTTCCGTCCGCCCCATCTCTTTTTCCACCGCCTCCGTTACCTCAAGAAGTTGAATAAGGTCGCCAGACCAGAAGACCTCAACAACGGCGTTGAGAAACAAAGGTTGGGGCGAACAAGCGCCGATCGGTTGGGTTTCATAAACCGAAGACACAGATTGGACAATAACCCCTCTTTCCCTCAGTTTGGTAAGGGCTTTTTTGAGGTTTTTTAGTCGCTCTCCCAGATTCGTTCCCAGACCCAAAAAGACCCGCATTTATGGGCTAACGATATCCTGACGGGTGAGGTCTAAAGAGACGGCGGCAAAGTGAAGGGGAACGGGGATGGCAGGATGAGGCTTGCGGATTTGCAATTTCACTCGTTGGACCTGAGGAAAGCAAGCGAGGACCTCTTTGGCAATGGCGAAGGCAGCTGCTTCCAGTAGCCGGTAACTGTTGTTTTCCAGTAGGCTTCGGGTCAGGTCACACACGCGCCGATAGTCCAGGGCATCGCGGAGGCTATCTTCTGCCGCTGCACGCCCCAGTTCGAGTTCCAGTTCCAGGTCCACCTCTATTGGCTGGGGAACTTTTTGCTCCGTCGGCAAACAGCCGACTCGGCTGAGGGTTGTCAAGCCCTTGACGATCAGCAATCCCTTCACCCGTCGTCCCTCTTCCCTGCCCGCAAAGAAAAGTGGTTTAGTAAATCGTCTCGTCCCTTTCCCAACTTCTTTGCCCTCTTTCTTTCTTTACCTCCTCCTCAAGAGCCTGCTCCATTTCGTCAAAAATTTCCTTGTCCACTTCATCCCCCATTGCCCCAGACAAACGCTTGACGAATCGCCGCAAGTCTCGGGGCGACGGATGATCGGGAATGTCCATTGATTCAAAACTGGATGCCATCTGTTCCAGACGAGTATCCTCGCTCAGATGGGCTCTAATTTTGGAAACGAGGCGGGTCAGTTCGGTGCTACCACACTGGGGACAGTGCGGATCCGTATTATCAGCCACCACACCAACCAGGTAAGTGAAGACTTTTCCGCACGATTGGCAACGGTAATCGTAAAGTGGCATAGACAGGACCCCCTTTTCCCAGATGGTGACGCTAACTGTTTGGGTCAATAATAGTTTAGCCCCTACGGTTCTTCTCCGTTATGAGGGGCAGGCGGGAGATAGAGATAGCGACCGCAGTTTTCACAGGTCTCTAGATTGTCTCTGTTAAAAAGAGATCGCAGGGTTTGAGAGGTCAGGGCAACGCGGCAGCCGGTGCACATTCCCTTTTCCACATGGGCGACGGCAAGACCGCCTAACCGAGCGCGCAGCCGCTCGTATCGTGACAAGATTTCCTCGTCTATAGTGGGAACCAGTTCCTGCCGCTCCGATGTTAACCGCACTCGTTCTTCGGTAAGGACCTGGTAGCGCTCCTGAGCCCGTGCCCGTAGGTTTTCCAGTTCCCGCCGACTCTGTTCCAGAATCTTCTTCTCTTCCTCAATTTTCTTTTCCAGACTCTCCAGCCGCTCCAAGGCCGCCAAAAGCCGGTCTTCCAATTGATCCTTTCGCCGTGCCAGTTCCTGCAATTCCTTCTCCGTCTTCTCTACTTCTCTTCCACTACGAATTCGTCCGCTGTTGAGGAGTTGACGAAAATGGTTGATTTTGTTAGCGGTATCTTCCAGTTCCAATTCGGCATCTTTGATCTGCCGGCGAAGGTTTCTCACTTCCTCGGATTGCGCCTTGAGAGCCTGGTCCAGTTCGTCGGCTTTTTTGCTCAGTTCCTCGCCCCGATCCAGGGTTTGCAACTCGGACCGGATCTCGTCCAATCGGCTGTCAATCTGCTGAAGGCGATGGAGTCGGTCCATCAGTTTCATCTTTCCCCTTCCCCCTGCGCTCCCATCGTTTTAGAAATTTTTCTATCCATTTGGCTTCTTTTGGACGCCCGGATTGGTCCAAAGCCCCCTTCAGCCGGTCCATAAACTCCGGTGAGTGGTCCGTCAACGCACAGACTCGCTGCCAGTAAGGAACAGACCGCCGATAAAGACCGGCTTTCTCCAAGGCACGAGCAGCAGCGTAATTTAGGGTCAGTTCGTCCTTTTTTTGATTTGCCAACCAGCTGAAGCCCTTAACCGCCTGGTCCAAGTCTTTCATCTGCGAATACGCCTCAATTAAGAGGTCGTAGGCTGGCAAAAAGGAGGGATTCTGGGCAAGGACCGATCGGGCATAGCGCAGCGCCTGGGACCATTGTTGTCTATCGGCAGCCTCCTGCGCCTTGCCCCACAGTTCGGCGAGCCTTTTGTTGAACCCATCGGCGATATTAGTCCCGCTAATCTGGCTGTCCGACGAGGTCTCTCTTAGGTTGCCAGAGTTAGTGTGGGAAGCGAGGATTTCTTTGACCTTTGCCAGATGCGGTTCTGCTGGCAGTAGCGCCGAAACTTTCTCAAGAGCCGCATCGCCCCAAAGGTTGACGGCTCCCTGGGCGTAGAGAAGCGCTGCCCACTTATCATTGGGATGGGCCTTCAATAAGAGTCCCGCTTGGCGGACGGCAGCGGCATAGCCTTTCCCCAATAGGTAGGCTTCCACCTGAAGCCGTTGCAACAGGTGCGACTGAGACCAAAAGGAAAGCCCTTTTTCTATCACGGCAAGGGCTTCCGTCGGTCGGTTCCTGTCCAACCAAAACCGGGCGACCTCACCATAGAACCGATCGCCTTGCGCACCCTTGCCGACCTGTTGAAGCCAACGGTCCCACACCGCTTGTGCCGTCACCAAATCGTTTGCCGAAAGCCACAGATCGGCAACAGTAAGAACAACGGGTAGGTATCCCGACCGGAACGATGCACTAGCGGTTAGTCGCCGAGCCGCTGCGACGCGGTGCCCCCCTTCGTCCATTGCCTGCGCCCACCAGATAAGAAGGTTGGGATGGGGCTTTTCCAACAGCAACCGGTCGCAGAGACGAACGGCTTCCTTCCAGCGGTCCTGACACAAGTAGATCTCCACAAGAGTGCCCACCGCCTCCAAGGTCAGGGGAGTCCAACGGGTGGGGTAAGAGGGTCCCGTAACCGTCTTGACAAGGTAAGCGGGGGCTTCGTCCCAACGCACCATCCGTGCCAGCCAGAGCCCCATTAGGGCGTTCAAGGAGGGGTCATCGGGGAACTTCCGTAAGGCAGATAAGAGCACCCGGCGAGCGGACTGATACTTTTTGAGCCTCATCAGCAGTTCGGCTCTTTTGACACGCCAGTAAGGATTTTCTGGTTGACGATGCTGGATCCGTTGGTAGAGATTTAAAGCGCGGTCAGGATCACCATAGGCTTCCTCGGCTTCGGCTGCTTCCGCCAGGACCTCCAGTGGGGGTCTCAGAAAGACGGCTCTTCGGTAGGCAGAGAGGGCTAAACGCCTGTCCCCCTTTTCAAGAGCGATGCGAGCCAGCAAGAGGTAGGGTTTTGGATCTTTGGGATGAAGTTGCGCCCATCGGAGCAACACTTGGATTGCCTGCTCTCTTCGTTTCAAGTTCAGGAGGCATTCTACATAAGCGTGAAGAAGGGAGGGCTCGTCAGGTTGTTCCTTGCGAAGGATTTGAATTTGGTAAAGGGCTTGCGGCCACAGTCTAAGGCGCATCAATACCTCTGCTAACAAACGCCTGGTCTCTGAGGACTTTGGGTTTACAGAAACAGCCCTTTTCAAAAAGGAAGCGGCATCGTTCCACCTTTCAAATTCTGCGTAGGTCCTCCCAATCTCTTGAAGCACCCTTTCGTCTTTGGGAAACAGCCTTCTTAAGGTTCTTGCCAGAAAACGAGCCTGGTCATCCTTCTGGTTGCGCAGCGAAAGGCGAAAAGCAAGAAAGAGGGCATCAGGGTTTTGACGGGCGAGGCGGACGGTTTGCAAAGCGTGATGAAGAGCACGGCTCCAGTCCCCTTGAGATTCGTAAAAAAGGGCTAAGTGATAGTGACCGGGGGCATAGTCGGGAACTCGGTGAAGGACCCACTTAAGATGTTCAACGGCTTCTTGCCAGCGACCGGTTGCGATCAACAGGCGTGACAGATGGACCCTAATTTCTGGGTCTTGTGGTGCCCTGTGATAACCTCGGGACAAAAAGGTCAATGCCTCATTGACCTGCCCCATCTTTTCTAATGCTTCGGCTAAGGGCAATAGACTTTTTTTGTCCGACGGGTCCTTTCGGACGAGAAAACGAAGATGAAAAAGTCCCTCTTTTGGTTTTCCGACTTTGAAATAGGCAGCAGCGAGAAGCCTCCTTTCCTCATCCAGAGAAGGGTCCATGCGCAAGGCGCTGCGCAGTTCGTCAATGGCACCTTCCCAGTCGCCCTCTGCTGCCCGCTCCCGAGCCCGCTGGGCAAACCACTGGGCACCCACTTGGCTGGCAACGGGAACGGCTTGATAACTGGACCACAAAAGGATGAGGATCGTCGCAATCGTTGCACTCCTACGGTTAATTTCTGATGAGCCCTGGGACTTTTTCCGGTCGTTCATCCCTGTTGAGTCTGTTGAGTCGTCTTGCCGGCGACTGGCTCCAGAAAAATCTCCAATTCGCCCTTTTCGCTGACCCTTTGGTAGAAGCAGGACCGAAATCCCTCGTGACAAGCAGGACCCTGTGGTCGGACTTTAATGACCAGGCAGTCTCTATCGCAGTCGGTCAAAACTTCTGTAACGATTTGAATATTGCCCGAAGTGGCTCCCTTCATCATCAGCCGCCCCAGGCTTCTGCGGTAAAACCAGGTCCTTCCCGTTTCCAATGTCTTGACGATCGCTTCCTCGTTCATATAAGCAAGAGTCAAGACCTCTCCCGTTTCGTCATCCTGAACAATAGCAGGGATCAGACCGTTGCTGTCAAACTTCAGTTGGCTCAAAAAGGGCGGCTTCACCGCCAAGATTCCCCCTTTTGTGTCCTGTCCCTATATCTTAAGCCTGACGGCTCGCTATTGTCGTCACCAATCGCTTGTAGCAGATTTAGTGATCGGAAGGGGGTATCGTGAATGCGGATGCTGATAGTTTTCTCAGTCATGGCTCTTGTCGCCCACCTGGCTGCTGGGCAGGAACCCGCTCCGGTGAAAACGGCGCGGGTTTCCCTTCGCATTCCCGAAATCCGCTGAGGGGGTTGCATCGGGCGGCTGTCAGCTGCCCTCAAGGCTGCTGTCGGTGTGCTCAAAGTGGAGGAACCGACCCTTCAAACGAAAACGGCTGTTGTGGAGTATCAGATCGGTTTGACGGATTTAACCCATCTGGCGCAAGTCGTCAGCAAAGTGCCCCCGATGCACGGCGAGCCCTACACGGCTGGGATCGTCCTGAAGATTAAGGGGCTGACAAACGAGAATCAGGAATTGGTTGTCCAGGGTTTGAAGAGGGTTAAGGGAGTGGTGGATGCTCGGGCGGACGTGCGCCAGGGAATCGCCATCGTTCACCTGCAAACTCAATGGGAAGAAGGAAAGGACCGACCTTCCGTCTCGCTGGACCGATTGATCGGAGCCGTAGAGGGAGCATCGGGTCTAACTGTGGAACCTTAGGCTTCGTCGTTAGATTGGCTTGAGAGACCTCATCACGAAGCCGGAAGGCGTTTTCGGGAAGAAATAGGTCGTCTTGGGCGGTAAGACAAGCCCCTGCCGAGCAATCGCCATAACTTCTTCCGCCTTAAGGGGCGGGACGAGAATGGCGACCGACCCGGCATCGGCGGAATGAGCCAGTGCCTCTTGGACGCTATGGGTGTAGGCGATAGAAACTTCTTCCTGTTTGATACCCAAACTGGATAGCGTTACGGGCAAGAGACCTAAATGCAAAACTGCCGTCGGCACCTTTTTGAACGCATCGGCAACGGACGACAATGCTTGGTTCACCGCCGACTCCAAGCCCGTGACGGTTACCAAACAAGTTTCCCCACAAGAGGTGAAAAGAAAAGAGGACCGCTGGTCACCGGACAAAAGACCGTCAATCGTCTCGTCGGTGATGGGATCACAAACGTTCTGAGTAAAGAAACGGCGACGGATCTGGGCAAGGAAGCGGTCTTTCAATTCAGCCCTTTGAAACCGCAGGATCCGGTGGGTCGGAATGACAGTAGTATCGGTCCGACCGTCAGCAATGATGGCACCGATGTAACGGGCAGGATCGGTGTGGCTTGCGGATGAAGGAAGCGAACGGGCGAAAGTCACCGCCGTTCGGTAACGATGATGACCGTCGGCAATGATCAACCACTTATCGGACAAGTAATCGGAAACTTCCTGGATGAACGAGGGGTCGTCAACCACCCAAGCGCAGTGGAGGCAGGTTTCATCTTGCGCTTGGAGAGAGGGGGGCGCAGTGGAGGTGGCTCTTAAAAAACAAGCCCAGCGCTCGTCGCCTTCAATGAGGGCATAAATTTGACTGTGCTCCGCCCAGGTGGCTTTCAAAAGAGCCAACCGGTCATCTATAGCCGACTGGACGGTCTGCTCGTGAGGACGGATCGGACCATCGTCGGATTCCATAAGGGGGACTGGGCATAGGAGCGCTCGCTGTTCCCGCTCCCGACCCCTCCAAGGAAATCGCTGGGAGTAGATGAAAATGCATTCTTTATCCCAGGGGATGAGAATTTCTTCTTTGATCCATTGTGCCCATAAGCGGGACGCCGTCTGATAGGGGTCCTTTAGTTGCTGGGCGAGGGGTTTGGGGACGATCAAACGGACGGCGTTGAAGGGATGACGCTCCAGCAAGGACTTCGCCATCTTGTCATCAATCACATCGTAGGGTGGTGCGATCAATTTGCTCAAATCGCCAAGGGCGGGGTTGAAGGTTATTGGTTGGAAAGGGGCAGTCCAAAGGCGATTCATTAACGACTGCCTCCGCCAACCAAAATGACTTGCGCAACGGGCGCCTGAACGACGGTCTCGGCAACGACCTTTCGGGAGACCTCCCGACCGTTTTCATAGGTCACCTCGTAACGAACTTCCTTAAGCCCAGGGCGACCCTTTTGCCCGATCGTGATGCGACCCGCCGGCATCGTCGGGACCACTCTCCTTTCCTCCGCATAAGGAACGGGCACCGTCTCCGTTATCAAGTGCTTGCTCACAACAGTGAGAAAAGGTTTTCCCTTTTTAACGATCAAACGGTCTCCGATCTGAAGTTTGTGGAGGTTGCGCCCAGGGTTCAGTGCCTCCAGTTGGGAAAGGCTTAACTGGTAGCGTTTGGCGATTCGGATAGCGACTTCCCCCTTTTGCACGATGTGATAGGCAGGAGACTCTTCGCCGGCGATTAATCTTTCAGCGGCGGCTTCAGGTTGGCGGGTGAGTTTGTCCAAAGGAATGCGCGCCGCTACGACTTCCACCGTCTCTTTAAAAGTCGGTTGTTCCATCAACTCTTTTTCCGGAACGACTTTCCTCTGGACCCACTGAAGGGTCTGATACGCATCGCTTTCCGTCGGCAAAGCAACAGTGTTGTTGCCATTGATCCGAATGACCCAAGCCCGCACCGCTGGCGTGACCTTCTGGAGGATCCGCTCTGAGGCTTCTAACGGCGAGACCGTGGTCTCTCCCTCAGGTGGCCTCAAGGATTGAATGTCCACCTTTTCCCAGAAAACGACCGGCAAACCCTGCCGTTCCGAGAGGCGTTTGCGGGCGGTCTCTATCGCCGTTCGCGCCGACGCCTGATCAGGCACCCACGCCACGGGCACACCCGACACAGTGACCGCAACGGGTCTACTGGCGAACCGGTAAAGGCTTAAGAGAAGCAGCAGACCGGCGATGATCATCCAGTAAACGACCCGTTCGCCCCAAGCCATCCTTAGATGACCCATTGACCGTCGCCGAACTTCCCTTTGTCGCTCGGGGAAGGGGCAGCCTCCCCGATGGGTGAACCCCCCCGCCTATCAACAAGATTCAACGAGCCGGTGACCGCTTGCTTTGGGATGGTGCTGGACTGGCTTCGGCGGCTTTGGGCTCAATGTTCTTCAGCAAAATCTCCACAGCCCGCTCCAACTGCTGGTCTTTCTTTTTCTCTGCCCGTTCGGCGATGTATTGACCGACCGCCTTTCGGAACAGAGCGGAGGCTTCCTTGTTGTCTTTATCCAGTTCTCCAGCGCGGCTAAACGACAGAATGGCATCAGCGATCTCGTTGGCTTTCAGATGTTGGACTCCCCGCTTAATCCATTCCTGAGCCAGTTTTTTGTTGTGGGCTTTATCGGCGTCTTCGCCCTCCAGTTTAATTTGGGGTTCTATTCCTCCACCAGCCTGAATGTCGTATCCCGACGGGGTGAAGTAGGAACCCGTCGTCACCACCAGAGCACCACCGGTTTTCAACCCCACAACAGTCTGCACCGATGCCTTGCCATAGGTTTTCTCCCCGACAATTCGGGCGACACCATGGTCTTTCAGTGCGCCGGCGACGATTTCACTGGCGGAAGCGCTCTGCTTATCCACCAAAACCAGCATCGGCACCTTCCAGGGGATATATCGCGCCGGGTTTGCCTCAAACACTTGTTCCCCTTCTAACCGACTGCGGACTGTCACGATAGGACCCTTCGGGATAAAAATGCTGGCGACTTCCACGGCCGCCTCAAGAAGTCCACCGGCATTACCCCTCAGGTCCAGGATCAGACCCTTGACACCGGCATCTTTCAGTTCTCTGACAACTTTCGCCACTTCGTTGGCTGCCCGTTCGTTAAACTCCAAAAGTCGGATGTAACCGACATTTGCCTCCAGGATTTTCTTCTGAAGGACGGGAATCTGGACCCGTTGCCTGGTGATCACCACGTCAAAGGGTTCAGGAATGCCATCCCGCTCAATCGTCAATGTCACCTTCGTGCCTCTGGGTCCTCTGATGAGGGAAACAGCCTGTTCCAAAGTCATCCCCTCGGTCGGCTTGCCGTCAATTTTCACGATGCGGTCTAAGGGAGCCAGTCCGCTTTTGGCTGCTGGCTGCTCGGGAAAGACATTGGCAATGGTGAGTCGCTGCTTTCCGGTCTGAAGGTCCGGCACTAAAGTGAGTTCGGCACCGATCCCCTCAAACTCACCGTGGCTTTTGGACTCAAACTGGACCAAATCAGCCGGACCTTTGTAGTGGGTGTATCGGTCCCCGGTGCGGGCTAACAGCCCAATAATCGCCCCTTCTGCCAGTTTCTCCTCTTCCAATTTGCTCGGATCGTAGAAGTTCCTCTGGAGCACCTGGTAAACCTCAAAAAGTTTCTGAATCGGTCTTAGGGACAGGGTCTGTCCTTGACCCTGCTGACCCGATGCGGGAGATTGACCCGTCCGAAAACTGGTCCCTGCCGTTAGGCTCTTTATGGGAAGAGCATTTTGCCATTGACCTACTTGATACCCTAAGGCAAACGTAATGAGCAAAAGGAACACAAGAGCCAATGCCGACGACAATCGCCACTTAAACCCATTAGCGGGCAAAGGTGGGGTGTTTTCCATCCAGTTTCCCTCCGTTTTCACAAAAACGATTCTAACGCACCGAAAGGGGATTCATCGGTTGCCCGAACCGGCGGACCTCAAAATGAAGGTGGGGACCTGTAGAGAGCCCCGTTGATCCCACTCGGGCGATGACCTGTCCTTTGCGGACGATCTGACCCTCCCTGACCAAAATAGCCGAACAGTGGGCATAGAGGGTCGCCAGACCATCGCCGTGGTCAATGATCACCGTGTTCCCGTAGGCGCGCCGCCAACCCGAATAGACCACTTCTCCATCGGCGGCTGCGTAAATGGGACTGCCGTGGGGGGCAGCCAGGTCTACTCCATAGTGAAACTTGACCCGACGATAGATCGGGTGGACGCGGTAGCCAAACCCAGAAACCAGTCGCCCCGCCACCGGGCGGGCGAAGGGTCCCCGCCACGGGGGCAAGACCCGAGGGCGACCCAGCCGCTCTTTCTGAAGCCGAAAGAGCAGTTGACCGATCAGCCGAGACTCTTCTTCCCATTCCCGCAAGAATTGCTCATAGGTGAGCCGGTCTCTTTGGACTTTTCTTAAAAGGGTCTTTTGTTCTGCCTGAGCCTGACGAAGTCGCTGCGCCTCCCGAGTGGTCGCCTCTTTAACCTGCGCCACCTGTCTCTCCTGCTCTTTCAGCTCCTGCTCCAGTTGCGTCAACTCTTCGTGGGCATTTTTTGTCTCCGTAATCATCTCGCTATCGTGCTCTAAGACCTTGCTGAGGGTGTACGTTCTGGTGGACGCTTCCTCTAGGTCGGGGGCATCAAAAACGAAAAGGACATAATGAACGGGTGGCATTCGGTAGATCTGCCGCAGTCGCTCTGCCAAAAGGCTCCTTTGGTGAGACAGGCGCGCCCTCACTTTGATGATCCGCTGCCGGGTGATCGCCATTTTTGTTTGCAGGGATCGCTGCTGCACCTCCAACTGGTGCAGCTTCTTTTTCGCTACGGCGATCCGTTCCCGAGTCGCCTCTAGCCTCTCCGACAGGGATCGCTCAGTTTTGCGCAGCATCCTGATCTTTTTCCGAGCCTGCCGCTGCTTTTTTGCCAGCAAACTCTGGCGTTTTTTCAGTTCCGAAACTGATGGGGTTTTACCACGAGACCAAAGTCGCCACAGCGATTGACCGGAAAAAAGCGATTGACCGAAACCAACCGACCAGACCCCAGTCAGGATCACCGCTGCGACCAACAAATACCTCATCGCCAAGACCGCTCTCTCCTGCACGCAACTTTACTTATGACGCAACCGCTGCGCTTTGGAAAGCCCGACCGCCCTGCGGTAAACTAAGAACAACAAGAGAGGTGTTGGAAGTGAAACCGTTATTGGGTCTCTTACTGGGTGCCCTGATTGGTTTTCTGGTTCAGAGGGGCATCTGGATTTTAACCAAGGGACAGTGCACCACCTGAGGGATAACTGCCAGCCCCGTGGGGGCAGTGATTTTTGGCGCAGCCGTCGGGCTCGCCCTCGCAATGGCTCGGTAGCGTTGTCCGAATGCTTCTTGTGAATTTTAGTTGGACGAGATAGAAGGCGAGAGGTCTACCCCGCGTCCGAAGGGTTGCATTGGTCATTTACAAGGTGATCGGCTCCCCGCACACCTTCAAAGTGACCACTGCCCGAGGTCGCAGACCATCCTTTTGCCGACAGCGAAGGAGGACGGTATTTTCGCCACTTTTTAAGTGGGGGATAGGACCAAGAGGAACTGCCTCCCCGACCATGTTTCCGTTAGGGTCGTAGACCTGCACTCGGTCCGACTCCATCATTTCGCAATACCAGCGGGACCGCAAGGAAACGGGAAATTGGATCGTTGATCCGTTTATCGTGAGGCTCGGGTCGACGATTTCTATTTCCCTAATTGGAAGGAACTTGACGGGACCCAGAACAATGCTGACCGATTCTCCTTCTGGCACATTGTTGAGGTAAAAAGAGACCTGAGAGATGTTGGTCAAGTCCACCGCCTCTCGGTAGAGAGCATAAGGATGACCGTAAGGCCATTGGTAGTCACTCCACCTTTTTGCCTCCGGCTCCAGAAGTTCGCAGTAGCGCCAGCCCGTAAAATCCACAATCAGGTAGCGGTCCCACACGGCAGGACCGGGACCCCTTATGTCCAGCACCTGGACATTGAGCACACCCCCTTTTCCGTCGCCCTTAACCCAGAAACCGATGGCCGGCGTCGCCGACAGGTTAAGGGGTGGATCGTAGAGCCGCCCGACCATTGCCCAGGCACTTTTCTGAGGAGCACCTTCGTTGACAGCCGTTAGTCTTATCGTTGTCTCGCCTGTTGGGGTCATCTCGTCGCTCGGATCCAGCAGAGCCCTCACCTTTTCCTGCGTCTGTCGCAAAGAAAAGGCTGTGATAAGCGACTGGTCGGCGATGACCATTGCCGCTGGGTCCTCATAGGGCGCGACGGAATGAAGAACCTGAAGGCGAAGCCGAAGGGGCTGCGGCAGATAGGGATTGGTGAATCGCCAGTGGTTCGTGATGCCATCCTGATCAACGACTTTCTGTTCGCTGTAAAAACAGGGGACCAACCGCGCCTTTCCACTTTCGTCAGTGCGAAGAGAGAATTCAGCGCCCGGCTGAGCGAGAGCCTTGCGGACGGATTCCGGAACGCTGCGGGTCAGTCGCAGTCTCTCATAGTCACCCAACAGTCGTGCCATTTGCCACCAGCGACGGTTTTGGCGGACTGAGGAGGGATCAATGTTCTGCAGCGAGAGAGCCCAGTCGTAAGCAAGGCACTTACAGCAAAGGTATTCAATGACGTCAAGGGTGGTGGCGGGTCCCCAAAAACCGGTGTCCCCCCGGAAAGCCCACCAGCCTAACTGAGCGGGAAGAAGATTGGGAGCATAGTCCAAATTGCTCTGGCAATGGATGTCTATGAATCGTTTGGGGTCCCGAACGGGATGGTCCCAAGCCCCCAATCGGGAGTGAATCGTCCAGATGTGTCGGTACCAGGCGCTGGCTTCCACCCGAAGAGGTCTTTTGACCCTTTTGAAAACATTGTGCGCGAACAACGGACCGTAGTGCCACGACCATTGGGACCCTTCAAAAATGTCGGCACCATCCAAACCGTCAAAGTAAATCAGGTCAAAACCACATTCGTTGATAATGTCGGCAATCCGCTGGCACATCTCATCAAAGAGCAGCGAATGCGGGTCAGGGGCATACATAGCGAAAACTTCCTTTAGGTTGTCAATAGCAGCACCCTTTTTGTGGGAACGGCGGTGGGTTCCGTAGGCGCCTCGGATGCAACCTTTAAGACCGTAAGGTGGACTGAGGGAGCGATCTCGGTAGACAATGATCTCTTCATCAATTTGCACATCGGTGCCACCTCGGAACCAATAGCCACCCCGCTCGGGCAACAAAGCGGGGGACTGCAAAGTGGGGATGAAGGTGTCATCGGGACCAATATCGGCAGCCAGCGTCAGACGGTGCCCTTTTGCCAGTCCGGGATGGGGCACCGGTCGCACCCAGGGGTCGTCTTTTTGGATGCTAAACGAGTGCATATGCCAGCCCGCTTTCAAACCTGCTCGGTGAACTCTCTCTACTGTTTTGCGCAGACCGTCCAGTCCGTTGGGGAACCGGTCTGGATACAATTGATAGGATCCAAAAGTCCCGATCCCGTAAAAGAGCAGTTCGCCCACTCCTGTCAAACGAGCCAAATCTACCCAGTCATCTACATTAAACTCCGTCACCTCAGCGAACAGATAGGAGAGGCGATTATCCGTTGCCTCGACTGCCCACGGTCCACCATAAGGCGACCAAACAGATCCTTCCTTTTTGACCAAATCCTTAATTCCTTGGCGCAACTCATTGGTCGGGCAGACGACCAAACCAAACTGGCAGCCGACGAGCCCCAATTTGCCAAAGCCGGTAGCGGATAGGTTCAAGGTTGGTGTCCCCGTCCCCGATCTAATGATTTGGGCATCAGTCTGCAGATTGAGAGGAAGAACTGCTAGACCCGTCTTACGGCCCAAGCACACATTGGCGATGGAACCGACAGCCCCATCAAGACGAAGACTCAGGTTGAGAAACGAAACCTTATCAATCCCCAACCCCTCCACTCCTGAAAGGGCAAAAGCAAGGAAGGACGAGTGGGTAGATACCGAAAAGGACAGGATCGCATGCAGGTCATTGAAGCCGAGAGCGAACCCCTTGTCCGTTTTCCAGCAGGCAACGGGATGGTGAAGACGACCCTCGGCTTGTATGGAGGCGAAGTAAGAAAGAGGTTCGGGGACCAAGGCTTCCCTACTTTCTGTTTTGAGAAACAAAGATCGATTGGACCCATCGGGACCAATCCGGTAGATGAAATGACGAGTTTCCAGTCGGATCTCATCTGCTGTGCTGGTCACACCCATCAACCCCGTGCCGATGGTTAAAGAACTAAAGAGTTGCCTTCTCGTCAAGCGCATTTGCGTCACCGACCACGCTCAGAGACCAATACATATTGCCCCAGCCAACTGTTTTTTGACAGTTGTTAGGTTTGTGTTAAGGCAGGCTATTGTCGGTCTTTCATACTTACTACGGCTATGGAAAGCAATCGCAGAGTGGTGACGCCAGGATGAACAACAGAGTTTTTGCTTCGCTAATGGTTTGTGGCTGCCTTGTATCGGTTTTGGTGGTCTTAATCAGTCAGCCGTTTGGTCACGTGATGGAGAATAGAGCCGTCATTGTTAGCTGGGACGGAGGCAAGCCGTCCGCCATCGGACGTCTGGTAGCCAGGGGACAGTTGCCGGTGGTCGCCCAACTGATGCGTCAAGGCGCGTATACGCTGACGGCACGGACCATCGTCCCCAGTTCCACTCTCCCGTCACACGCCTCTATGCTTTCGGGCTTGACACCCGAGGGCCACAAAGTCTTTTGGAACAATTATCAGGCGGATAAAGGCTACATCCAGGTGCCGACCGTCTTTCTCCTTGCCAAGCAAGCCGGGCTGATGACCGGGATGGTTTATTCAAAAAAGAAGTTGCACCATTTGGCGGTGCCGGGATCCGTTGACGAGGAAATCTTCGTTGCGGAGGATGCTTCATCGGTCGCTCGGCATTCGGTCCGGCTACTGAAGCGGAACCCCGTGCACCTTTTGTTCGTCCATTTTTCCGATCCCGACGCTGCCGGTCACCAAGACGGTTGGGGAAGTGATAAAAAAGGCGAGCCGCCCAGTCCTGCCTTTCTGGACGCCTTGAAGGCGTGCGATCGGGCGACAGGACTGCTGGTGACCTTTCTGAAGTCGGCGGGGCTCTGGGACAGGACCCTGCTCATCGTCACGGCCGATCACGGCGGTCAGGGAAAGCAGCACGGTTCCGCTGATGACGAAGATGTGTTGATCCCGTGGGTCGCTTCAGGGGGATTAGCAGCAAAAAAAGGGAAACTTTGGTTAATGGTGAAAACGATGGATACGGCGCCAACGGTCCTGTTGGCTCTGGGGCTTCCCATCCCATCCGATTGGGATGGCAAACCGATCCGTAACGCCTTAAAACCGCCAATAAGTTTTATTAGGGCGTATTGACCGTTCAGGGAGAGTCGCCAGAGTTTGTTGGTCCGATGACGAAGCGAACTGCTGCCTTATGGATGGCTATTGCAGGGGTGGGTTTTACACTGCTGTTTTATGCTTCCAGAGGCAAGACAAAAGAGGGTTTGATCATTCTCATCAGCCCGACTTTTGAACCCATCCAGGTGACGAAGACTTTTAAAGAGCAAGTTTTCCGTGCCGGTTACATCGGAACTTTTCTGACCACAGAAAAGGAAGCCTACAAGAGGCGGGCGATAACAGTTTTCAGTATCCGCTTCAACGAAGCGAGGGCACTCACTAACGAAGCCTTGCGCGGACCGACCATCCTCGTTGGTTTGGGCATTCCAGAAAAATGGACTCCCCAGCAACTATCTTTGTGGGACAAAAGCCTAACGGCTTGGGCGTCCGCAACCGTTCTTCCCATCCGCTATAACCCGTCTTGGTTTAAATGGACGATCTTTCTCGTTTCGCCTGAGCAACGCGGCAGACCCGCTACGATGATCGTTACCAACGACTTTCATCCGAACCGAATTTACCAGTGGGCAGCGGCGAGGCAGAGAAAGGGAGAAGTTCTGGTCAGCCTGCGACCGACCCGAAAGGAACCGGCGGCGTTTTGGATTTCTTTGCTGGCATTGGGGCTCATTTTTCTCTCGGGTCATTGGCTTCTGACTGCCTTTTGGCAGTGGTGGGACAGCAAGAAACAAAAAGTCCTTTTGGTTGACGAGCGGGGAATCTACCACTCGTTAGCGGCGGTCTTCTTTGCTTTTTACCTAACTTCCTGCGCCGTTCTTTTCCAGAGACCGGACTTTCAGGATTCCGTTTTCATTCCCCCGCATCCCTCCCCTCAACCCCTGCCTTGGGGAACGGCAACCCCGCTGGTCGGTTGGCTGGTGAATACCTTGGCTCTGGTCGCTAGCACGATGATACCGTCCCTGATAATCCCCCCTTCCGGTATCGTCATCGGTCATATGAGAGGAATGGTAGAGCAAGCGTGGACGACCGCACCAACCGTTTCGCTCCCGTATGGGACAACCCTTTTTCAAACCTTTGGGACTTTCTTTCAGGCAGAAAGCACGATCGTGGCAATGGTCTACAGCGCCCTTCTCACTCGCGCTATCATCTCACCTCAAAGTTTTGGGGAGGAGTCTTACTGGGGCGCTTACCGCAAGGCAGCGAAGACGGGACCGCAGATTGTCTTTCTGGTCGCTGGTCTTACCCTTCCGGCGTCGGTCTTGTTATTGCTTAGTCGGCTTCTGTAACGAACATTAGACCAATGCTATTATTGGGTAACCAGTGATTGCGTGGAGGGATGACCAATGGCGATTTCCGCGAGGACAGCCGAAGAGGTCTGGAGAATTGTGGAATCTAAGGCGCGGAAAGCAAAAAGTGTGGCACCCATCGTGGCGACCCTATCCACGGATACCAAAAACCGTGCCCTGCATCAGATGGCGGATGCTCTTTGGGAGAGACGATACGAGATTATGCAGGCAAACGGACAGGACGTGGAAGATGGGAAAGCCGCCGGATTGTCGTCAGCGTTAATAGATCGTCTGATCCTGAACGAGAAAAGGATCCAGGCGATGGTGGACAGCCTTAAAGAGGTGGCGGCGCTACCGGACCCAGTTGGGGAAATCATTGAAGGATGGAAGAGACCCAACGGTTTGGTCCTTCAAAAGGTCCGCGTGCCCTTTGGCGTTGTCGGTGTCATTTATGAAAGCCGACCCAATGTGACGGTGGATAGTGCTGCCCTTTGTCTAAAGTCCGGCAACTGCGCTGTCCTAAGGGGCGGCAAGGAGGCCCTCCACTCGAACATCGCTTTGTGGACGGTCATCGTGGATGCTGTTAGTGAGGCGGGGGTTCCTCGTGATGCCATTCAGTTGGTAGACATACCCGACCGAGAAGGCGCCCGAGCGATGATGAGGATGAATGAGTTTCTGGACCTTCTCATTCCCCGAGGAGGTGCCCAGCTCATCAAGTATGTTGTAGAAAACGCCACAGTCCCCGTCATTGAAACGGGTGCCGGAAACTGCCACGTTTATGTGGACCGGTCCGCCGACTTGGAGATGGCGGTCCGGATCGTTGTGAACGCCAAGACCCAAAGACCTTCAGTGTGCAACGCTGCCGAGACCCTTTTGGTAGATGAGGCGATTGCGCCTCAGTTCCTTCCCCGAGTTGCTGAAGCCCTCTTAGCTAAAGGAGTAGAACTGCGGGGTTGCGAGATGACCCGACAAATCCTGCCGAACGTTAAACCGGCAAGCCATGAGGACTGGTATACCGAATACTTGGACCTGATCCTTGCTATCAAGGTCGTCAAAGGGGTGGACGAGGCTGTTGAACACATCAATCACTACGGCACCCACCACAGTGAAGCCATTGTCGCAACGGACCTTCGGACCGCCCGAAAGTTCTGCGATCTGGTGGATTCGGCTGCTGTTTATGTCAATGCGTCCACCCGATGGACGGACGGATATGAATATGGTCTCGGGGCGGAGATCGGCATCAGTACTCAGAAAGCCCACGCTAGAGGTCCGATGGGGCTGAGAGAATTGACCACCTACAAGTGGATTGTGTGGGGTGACGGGCAAGTAAGAGAATAGCGGGTTAGGACTCCCGTTGAGCCGAAAGTTCCGCCGACTGGATTTCCTTAAGGGCTCTGACTTGAATCTGCCGATCGGTCGCAACCGTTTCCAAAGCGGTCACCAAAGCCGCTGCGGTATCCAGGGAGGTAATGCAGGGGATGCCGTGCTCCACGGCTGCCCTTCGGATGATGAGGTCATCTCGTTCGGATAGCCGGGTCGCCGACGGCGTGTTGATGACCAGGTCCAATTCTCTATGGGAAAGCCGTTCAATGACGTCGGGCGGACCTTCCTCAATCTTGTTGACGACTTGGCATTTAATGCCGGCTTCCTGAAGAACTTTTGCCGTCCCACGGGTCGCCATTACTTGAAATCCGAGTCGTTAAAAACGCCGAACCAAAT
>JANXBO010000015.1 GCA_025057575.1 Candidatus Caldisaccharidevorator malaysiensis | reverse complement strand
TTTCGTTCAATGAACCCGCTCCTTCTTGAGGCTTTGGATACCGGTCTGGTCCTATGGGACAAAGGTTCCTTCTCTAAAATGCGACAACAACTCCGCAGATGGCAACAAATGGGTCGGGTCGTGCGTCAACCGATGGGGTGGAAAATCAATGTGTCATTGGACAACGAACCCGTGTGACCGGCGTGATGAGAAAGAAGGACAGCAGTGAAGCCATAGCACAGTGCCCTAAAGAACCCCAAGGCTCGGGTTACAAAGCGCCACTGAGCGGTTCTAAGGTTTTGGGCTGCTCGTGCCTTGTTCAAAGAGGGGATGAAAATGTCAAACTATTTGCCGGGACAGCCCAATACTGGAGGTGTTGGCGACCGTGGGACGGGTCTTGCCGTTATTGAAAACCTGCAGCATCGCGGACCGGTTCTCCCCTTCAGAGCAGATCGTCGTATATGAGGGTGACTGCCTTGACTTTCTAAAAACGATACCCGACGAGACAATTCAGCTAATAATTACTTCTCCACCATATAATATAGGAAAACCCTATGAGACGCGGTTGGCGGTAGATGTATACCTGGAGCAACAGAAGCAGGTGATTAAGGAGTGTACCCGTGTCTTAACGCGGTTTGGGAGCATTTGCTGGCAAGTAGGGAACTATGTTGAGAAAGGGGCGATCGTTCCTCTTGACGCACTGTTGTATCCCATATTTGCCTCTCTGGGATTGCGAATGCGGAATCGGATCGTTTGGCATTTTGAACACGGGCTTCACTGTCGGCGTAGATTTTCTGGGCGTTACGAGACTATCATTTGGTTTACCAAGTCGGATGATTATATCTTTAATCTTGACCCAGTCCGGGTGCCGCAAAAATACCCGGAGAAAAAGCACTACAAGGGACCCCGGGTCGGACAGTATTCCTGCCATCCTCTAGGCAAGAATCCGGGTGATGTGTGGATCATTCCCAATGTAAAAAGTAATCATATAGAGAAGACGGAACACCCTTGTCAGTTTCCTGTTGAATTGGTGGAACGACTCGTTTTGGCACTGACCAACGAAGGCGATTGGGTGTTGGACCCGTTCCTTGGTGTTGGGACTTCCATAATAGC
This sequence comes from Candidatus Caldisaccharidevorator malaysiensis, assembly GCA_025057575.1. Taxonomy (GTDB): domain Bacteria; phylum Armatimonadota; class Fervidibacteria; order Fervidibacterales; family Fervidibacteraceae; genus Caldisaccharidevorator; species Caldisaccharidevorator malaysiensis. The sequence continues at coordinate 51,501 of JANXBO010000015.1, read as the reverse complement.
GGCGATTCGCCACGGTCGCCGAGGCGCGGGATCAGAGATTGTTCACCGGTATGTGGAGTTAGCAAAAGAGAGGATTGCCCTTGCCGCTGCCGGTGCCTTACGGGTTCGTCCTATGGATCGTCCCGTCTATGAACCCAAATCATCTCTTAAGGACTTTCCCGCAGGAGAAGAGAAGCAAGGTCAGGAAGGTCACGGTCTCTTTGGGAATAGTAGTAGTTTTAGCAAAGGGGCAAAATAGTGAAAGTCGGAGAAGTGTATTCCCATCTTAATGGTCTTGAGTTTCTTTTAGTCCATAAACCTTATCTCTGGCAGGAAATCCTTGAGGTCATCAAAAGTGTGGATGCTCTTAAGTGCCGCACAAAAGTTTCAAGGGAAAAAACTATGAAGGGGAAAACGCTGTTCAGCCCTGTAGAGATGAATCGTGCCTTCCGGACCCTCTTGCGCGCCAGGTCCTGGCAGCCGGCACGCGTGGATTATTCGGTGACTCGGAAACCTCATCTCATACGGGCGACTCTGAGCCTGACACCGGACGAGCAGAAAAAGATGATAGAAGAAAGAGGAGAGGTGCCCATACCCAGTTACAATCAGACCGACTTTGTAAAGGATAGGGTAGCCCTTGAAGTCCAATTTGGCAAGTATGCATTCGTCGCTTATGATTTGTTTGTTAAACACCTGGCTTTCTACATTGGTGAAAAAATTGACGTCGGGATAGAAATCCTACCTTTGAAGAGTCTCCAAAAGGAGATGAGTTCGGGAGTCCCCTACTATGAGGCTGAGCTCTACAACCTGGTTCGCCACGGACGCAACGTGCCTGCTGTGCCTCTGGTGCTGGTAGGGATTACTCCATAAACTTTGGTGTAGGTGTTTCTCATTTACCTCTTGGACTTCAAGAAATCACCATTTAGGTGCCTGCCGGGACCCGACCGAAATCGTCGTGGCTTCTGAGCATAAGTGATGAGGTTTCTTTTTTCTGTTGATAAGGGGTGGATTCGCCTGACGGTGCCGGTGATGACAGACCACGAAAGGGTGGCGATTCAGCTGAGTCCAGTGTGAAGCCGAAGAGCGGTTCCTGAACGCTCGATCTCATCAATGGGCTATGCCAAGAGCACGGGGATGTCAGGAACTCATCCGTGTTGCTCCGATTCTCTTCTGCTGCTGACTGACAGCGGTTAAGGGCTAACTTCAGTTGATCAAAAGAGCGACTTTTTCAAAAGCCTTTTCGGCTGCGTCAGCGGTCTTCTCCAGTTCTTCGCTACCGTGGGCGATAGAAAGAAAGAGCGCCTCAAACTGGGACGGCGGCAAAAAGATGCCCATCTCTAACATTGCGTGAAAAAAGGCTGCAAACGCTCTGGTGTTTGCTCTCATCGCTGACTCGTAGTCGGTGACCGGTTGATCGGTGAAGAAAAGGGTCATCATAGAACCGACCCGATTGATCTGAACGGGAATCCTTACTTTCTGGGCAGCAGACTGAAGGGCTTCTTGGAGCCAACGCCCCTTCTCATCTAACTCTCCGTAAGGATGAGTCTCTTGCAGGAACTGAAGAGTTGCCAAGCCTGCCGTTACCGCAACTGGGTTTCCAGAAAGAGTGCCCGCTTGATAGACTGGTCCCAGGGGGGCGACGACTTGCATAATCTCTTTGCGACCACCGTAGGCAGCCAAAGGAAACCCCCCGCCAACGATCTTGCCCAGGCACGTCATATCGGGCTGGATACCATAGAGGGCTTGTGCACCGCCATAGGCTACTCGGAAGCCCGTCATCACTTCGTCAAAGATCAAAACCGTCCCGTGCTTTTTCGTTTCCGACCTCAAGGCGACCAGGAAATCCCATTTTGGGGGGATGACCCCCATATTGCCAGCGATCGGTTCCACAATGACGGCAGCGATGTGATCGCCCCACTGGTCCATCGTGCGCTGGAAGGCTCCGGCATCGTTGAACGGCAGGAGGATAAGGTCTTGAGTCAAAGAGGGGGGAACGCCGGCGCTGTCGGGGACACCAAAAGTCGTCGCCCCCGACCCTGCCTTTGCCAGAAGATAGTCCGCGTGACCGTGGTAGCAGCCGATGAACTTGATCACTTTGTCCCGTCCGGTATAACCTCTGGCTACCCGAAGGGCGCTCATTGTTGCTTCCGTTCCGGAGTTCACCAAGCGAATTCGCTCCATCGTGGGGAAGGCTTCTTGGATTTTCTCGGCTAATGCAACTTCTAAGGGAGTGGGCGCTCCGTAACTGGTTCCTCTTTCAACAGCCGCTTGAACGGCTGTGACAATGCGGGGATGGCTGTGCCCGAGAAGAAGAGCGCCCCACGAGCAGACATAGTCAATAAACCGGTTTCCCTCTACATCCCACAGGTAGCAGCCTTGTCCTCTGTCCACAAAAAAAGGTTGTCCACCGACGGAACGGAACGACCGGACCGGTGAATTTACCCCACCGGGCAGTAACTGCTGCGCTCTTTCCCATAATTGGTCCTGGTTTCTTTCCACTTCCTCATCACCTACCAATAACTTTTGCTGCTAAGGCATCGTCAAGTCATCCATTTTCGGATAGGGGCGCTTACCCTCGTCTTTTAGACCAAAATGACCCGAAGCACCGGCAAGACCAGCAATAAGGCTCCACTGTCCCATAGGGGTCTCCAGATGATCAATAGTTGAAAGACCGTCAAGGCTCAAGGTAGAAACGACGGAGGGTCCTTGTAAGGTCCGGCACTCAGCAACGATCACCTTCAAACCAGCGCTGACAAGTTCTTTGACCAGCGGCTGATCAAAGGTTTGCACCTGTTCAAAAGGTCTTTCTTCGCGAAAACCAGCGATCACAACGACCGACCCGACCGGTCCCGAAAGACGTCCTTCAAAATCCAGCCAGCCCAATCGGGAAAAAACCGATAGGCGCCGTCCCGGATCACCTTGGCGCAAAAGAAAGGAAAAGGTTTTCAGCACTTCTCGTCGCAACGCCTCCAAGTCCGGGCTGAGTGAGCCAGCGACACGGACGTCCACCGCTGTCGCAAGGGAGGGAGTCTCTGCCTGAAGAAAGTTATCGGTTCGCCACCGGACCATGATTGGGACACTGGCTCCCGCTGTTTCCAGGCTTCTTCTCGTTTTCATCATCACGGTTCGGTCATAGTCTTCGGAAAGGGTCACTATGGCGACATTCCGGTAGACCAGACTGCCTTTGATCAAGGCGGGCAAAAGACTTTCCATAAACGATTCACTAATGGACACGTATCGCTGTTGCTCCTTAAGGGCGATTTCCAAAGCCTTGATCTTTTCATCCCGTTGGCGAAGCAATTCTTTAGTTTCTGATCGGTATCTCTTTAGTTGATCCTCAATTCTTTGAAACAAAACCTGAGCCATCCGCTCTTGTCGGACGGCGATACCGACTTGGACACCGATGATGAAAAAGATCAGAACGGCGACCAGGCTGATGACGAACCAACGACCGTCCCAGTTCATCGGGCGAACTCCTTAAGTGAGGTGGAGCCAAAGTTGTTCAAGGGTGGTGCGGACCCACAGCCAGAGGGTCCGGACATAGGACCAAAGACCGGGGGAGAAGTAAGCGAGACTGCCGCTGGCAAAGGCACCTGCAGCCAGTAGGAGCCAAAGGTGCCAGCCCTTCAGACCGGAGGAGTAAAGGGCTCGGACCCCCTTAGCGTCCACCAGCCGATCGCCGACCCGAAGCCGGACCAAGAAGGTGGATGCCATCCCTTTGCGCCCCTTTTCCAGGAACTCTAAGGCACTAAACCGAGAGCCGACAGCGACGATCAAGTCGGCGCCTCCCCGTTCGGCAAGGATGTAGGCGGCATCTTCACTGGTCCCTCCAATAGGAAAAACCGTTCCCTTTAGACCAAGAGTTTCCAGTCGCTTCAATCCCGGCGCCCTTCCGTCCGGATAGGCATGAACGATCAACTGGGCACCGCAATGGAGGGCTCTCTCGGAAAGACTGTCCATATCGCCCACGATGAAGTCGGGGCGAAAGCCCAAGTCCAACAGAGCATCGGCGCCCCCGTCCACAGCGATCAGAACAGGCTTTTTGTCACGAAGGAAATTGCTGATTGCTTTCAAATCTTCCCGATACCCCGTGCCTCTGGTGACGACGACAGCGGTCCTGCCCGCAAAGAGTCCTTCTGGGATCGGAACGATTTCTTCCGGATAAAGGAACCACCGACCGTCCGCTTTAATGTGCTGGAGGGTGTTTTCGGCGAACTCTTCTAAGAGAGTGCCAAATCGTTTGCGGCTCTCTGTCAACTGACGCCGAATGTCTTCGGCGTGCAAAACGGTTCCTTGCCAGCAGATTTGGTCCTGAAAAATCCTTCCGCTGGGCATTTCCAAACGGACCTTCCGCCCATCTCTCAACTGCTGATAGGCGTCCTCCGAGTTCAGGTCAATGACCGGGATCTCTTTTTCCAGTAGAAGAAGGGTGCCAGTCGTCGGAACCCTTCCGGAAAAGGACTTTTCAGCGTTTAAAACGGCTGCCACCCTGACGTCCGCTAACGACTGAGCCGCGAGCGGATCAATGTCCTGGTGGGCGATGAGGGCGATATCGCCGGGTCGGAGACGGGCAATGAGCCTCTTCGTTCGCCTATCTTTTCTTAGGACTCCCTCTATCACCATTCCGCCGACTGGGACCCGTTTACTGCTTCTCGCCGGTAGAGGTCGGGAGCCTCAAAGAAAATCCGTGCTTTAGTCCTTTGGAGTCGTATAGGCTCGGTAAATGGTCTTCCAAAGGACATAGCCATAGACCATCTCCGAGTCCAGGGCCGGATTGCCCGACCCGCTCCCCCGATCCCCTCCAAACTTGGTGCCCCAAAGGGCACCCGTCCCGTGGCGATTGACATCCACCCGGGTCCTGAGAACATTTTGAAGGAAAAACTCTGCCCTGTTGAGGTCCGTGGTATGAATACAGGCGACGATTCCAATCCGTCGCCTATTGATGATGTCCAAGGCTTCTGTTATTCCCGATACGGGTCGGAGAACCAGAACCGGGGCGAAAATCTCTTCTCGGGCAAGGATATTGGCATCACTGACCTTCTCAACGATGGTAAGAGGAAAAAAGTAGCCGTTTTGAAGGTTAGCCGGCACAGACCCTCGGTCGACGAGGCGGGCGCCCTCGTTTAAAGATTGGGACATAATGCGTTCCGCTCTCTCCTTCTGCTTTTGGGAGACGAGGGGTCCCAGTCCAAACCGATTCGGGTCGTTATCCGCTTCCCAGACTTCCCACGACAAGGGATCACCCATCACGACTCTTTCCAGTCCTGCGATCAGTCTTTCTTTTACTTGTTCGTAGATTGTTTGGTCTATCAAGAGTTCCTGAAGGGAGGTGCACCGCTGTCCGTTCGTGATCGTTTTGGCGTAAAGGACTTGTCTTGCAGCATTTTCAGGATCCGCCGTTTCGTCCCAGTAGTGGAGGTTGATGCCGCCCAATTCCTTGAGAACCCGCTTACCCAAACCGCTGGCGATGCTGTCCACCTTGTCGCCGACGGCCTTGGAGCCTGTGAATGAGATCGTTTGGACGGCATCCTGCCGGATCAAACAATCGCCGGCTTTGGAGTCCCCCAGAATCATCTGGAAGACTCCACGGGGTAGGGAGGAACCTGTCTTCTTTTCCGTCTCTTGAAGAGCCTTGATGATGAGACTGGCTAATTTCTGGGAGCATTCGGGAGCCTCCGGTGCCGGTTTCCAGACGACCGTGTTGCCGGTGATGAGGGCAGCAACAATGTGGGCGACGGGAATAGCGATCGGGAAGTTAAAGGGAGTGATGATGGCTGCGACGCCTCTGGGCTCTGCCCGGCACTCCATCGTCATTCCGGGAAGGATATTGGTGTAGGCTTTGCCGGTCATATTGACCGCCATTGGGGCGACGACCTGAACGACACCGATAGCTTCTCGGACATCCAAGATGGCATCAAACCTGGTCTTACCGACCTCCTCGCAGATGGTCTGAACGAGGGAGTCGTGTTCCTCATCCAAGAGTCTCGCCAGAGCCAGCCCGAACTTCATCCGTAGATCCGTGGGCGTTAACCGCCAATGCCAAAAAGCCTCGTCAGCGACCTGGGCGGCTCTGCTGACTTCCTGGGGCGTTGCTTCCGGGACCCAACCCCTAAGGCTCCCGTCGGTCGGGTTCCTGCTCTCCAGTAGTTCGTCACTTTGACTTAAAGACCACTCGCCAGCGAGGAACTGACCATAAATGCCCTTTTCTTTCAACACTTTCTTTATCCTCCTTTCTCAATTTGTCCAAGAGGCGAAAGGCGGTCCGTTTCTTATAAGAGAATCCGCCCAGATCGTTTCTCTCAGAATTGCCCCCGCGGGCATTACATTGGTTAAGTTCCCCTTTCGTCCGACCCAAAAGTGATGATGAAGAGCGCAACGAATCCACCCGTAGGGGAAAGTCCGCTTGGGTTTCATTTTGAGAGAGATTTACAATTGTAACAACGGCGTCCGGACGATGAGAGGAGGGAAAGAAACTGATGAAACGACGCCAGTGGCTGACCGTGACAGGGCTTACCGTTCTTTCTGGGAAGGCTTTTTCAGGGGCAACTCAAAAGTCCGCCAACGAGCGGATCACCTGCGGGTTTATCGGAGTAGGTGGCAGAGGCACCGGACTGTTGCATACGGTCCTGGACGGGCTGCCGGACGTGGATGTCGTCGCCGTTTGCGACATTAACCCCGATCGGTTGAGCAGTGCCGTGAAAGCCGTTGAAAGCAAACGGGGCAAGACCCCGACAGCCATTGGTGGAGGCGGAACAAAGGACAATTATGCATACCGGAAACTGGTGGAGAACAAGACCATTGACACACTGGTCATCTCTACACCCTGCAACTGGCACTATCCGATGTATCGGGACTGCCTGATGGCAGAAAAACATTTTTACGGGGAAAAGCCGATGTGCATCTCCGTCAAGGAAGCGGACGATTTGTGGCGAGAGCACAAGAGGCATCCTAAGACGGTCGTGACGATTGGTTACCAAAGGAGAGCCAATGCTCGTTACCAGGAAGCCATCAATGCTGTTCGTGGGGGAGCCATTGGCACTTTGATTGAGGGGCGGGCAGCCTGGAACAATGCCTGGGGTCCTTTGAGGGGCTGGTTCTCCCGAAGGAAAGAGTCGGGAGACTGGATGGTGGAACAAGCCTGCCACACCTGGGATGTCTTCTACTGGCTTTTAGGGTCTGCCCCCTCAAGGGCGTTTGCTGTGGGGAGGCAAGACATTTTTGCTAAAGACGAACCAGGCAGGGATGTGACCGATTTTTATGGAGCCATCTTGGAGTGGCCCAATGGATTCTGGTTGACCTTTACGCACGCGTGGGGACTGGTTGATGATGCGGCTTTCATAGGCGTCTACGAACGAGTCGTTGGGACCGACGGTGTCTGCGACCTGGGTGGCGGACGGATCCGAACAAGGGCAGGGCAGCGGCTCGTCGGCAGGGACGTTAATGACACCTTGGAACTTTTGAGGGACTTCTTTAAATGCGTCCGCACGGGAGAAAAGACTTTAAGTGGGGTGGAGAACGGGCGGATCTCGGTCCTGATCGGTCTCCTTGTTGCCCAAGCGGTTTACCGGCGAGACTTGGTGACCTGGGAGCAACTGTTGAAGGGAAGGTGACCGATCCGTTTTTCATCGGCTGATGACCAAAGGGACGGAAAAGAGCGAACTGTGGCGAAAAAAGGAGACTCTTCCCGAAGGACCGGGGGTTTACTTATTCAAGGACGCCCGGGGCAAAGTTCTTTATGTCGGCAAGGCTGCCAACCTGCGCCACCGAGTTTCGTCCTACTTTCAGTCTCGTCACGACGGCAATCCTTGGCTGTCCACCCTGATGGATCGGGCAAGAGACTTGGAAGTCCTCACGACTCGGTCCGAGAAAGAAGCGCTTATCTTAGAGTGCAACCTGATCAAGATTCATCGCCCTCCCTTCAATATCCGCTTTCGGGATGACAAAAGTTATCCCTTCCTCAAGTTAGATTTGAAGGAACCGTTTCCAACCCTCTACATCACCCGACAGCCCAAAGAAGACGACGCTCTTTACTTTGGTCCCTTCCCTGATGGGTTGGCCCTGAAAGAGACGTTGGAGATCATCAAAAAACTTTTCGGCGTTCGGACAATGAAAATCATTAACGATAAGAGGCGGAGCGGCTGCCCGTGGCGGGACACGAAGAAACCCTTACCGAGAGCGTGTCTAGAGTTTCATCTCTTAAGGTGCTCGGGACCCTGTATCGGGGCGATCAGTCCGGAGGAGTATGCTCGTCAGTGTCGGCGGCTGGCTCAGTTTTTGAATGGAAGAGCCAAAGATGTCCTTAAGAGGCTGGAAGAGGAGATGTGGGCGGCAGCCCAGCGAGAGGACTTTGAAACGGCGGCTGCCAGAAGGGATCAACTTAATGCGTTGATCCGAGTGACCCAGCGCCAGGCGGTTCATCTATCGATCAAGGGCGATGTGGACGCGTATGCTTTTGCGGGTCAGATGGGACTGGGCTGCGTTCAGATGATCCTGGTCCGTTCGGGTCAAGTGATCGCCGATCCACACTTCATCGTCCACTACCAAGACGGTCAAAGCCCGTCGCAAATCCTCGGGGCTTTTCTCAAGCAACGCTATGCAGCCGGCGTGACCGTTCCCCAAACCATCCTTTTGCCGGTGGAGTTGGAAGATCGCCCCGTTTTGGAGCAATGGCTGACCGAAAAGAGAGGGGCACCGGTGCGCATCGTTTTTGGCAAAAAGGCGCATTTTAAGGACCTCTTGGAGTTAGCCGAAACCAATGCTCAGCAAGCCCTAAGAGAGGAGATTCATAGGGAGGAGCAGGAACGACTGGCTCGATCCTACGCTTTACTCTCCCTTCAGACCCTCCTTCACCTTCCCGCCCCACCGGAGAGGATAGAATGCTTTGACATCTCCACGACGATGGGCACCGAATCGGTAGGGGCAATGGTGGTCTTTGAGGGGGGCAAACCAGCAAAGGCTCACTATAGAAAGTTTCGGATCAAAAATCCAAGGAAAGGAGAAAAGGGGCTTCCCATTCCCGACGACTATGCGGCAATGGAGGAGGTGCTGAGGCGCCGATTTCGCCACTATGAGGAAGGCGATCCCAAGTTTTCTACCCTGCCCGACCTTCTCCTTATTGACGGGGGTAAGGGGCAGTTAACGGTTGCCCTTAAAGTGCTGAAGGATCTCAACCTGTCTCTCCCCGTCGCTGCTCTGGCGAAAGAGCAGGAACTTCTTTTCGTGCCGACATCGCCTGAACCAATCGCTTTTCCGTTCCACAGTCCAGCCCTGCACCTTCTGCAAAGGATCCGCGATGAAGCCCATCGGCTCGCCGTCGGTTTTCATCGCAAACGGCGGCAGCAAAAAACCCTGCGCACTCTCCTTGATGAAGTGCCCGGCATTGGTCCGGCGAGAAGAAAGGCGCTGCTGCATCATTTCCGTTCCCTGGACGACCTCGCTAACGCCAGTCCTGAGGAATTAGCAAAAGTCCCTCATATGACGCGGAAAGTAGCGCAGTCTTTGTGGCAGTTTTTGCGTTCCGGCTGGCGCGATCGGTGGGCAGGGGAGCCCGCAGAAGGCGTAGGGGGGACCCCTTAGCCGTCCTGGCTTGTAAAAAAGGGGGCAAAGGAGATGAAGATGATAACGGCGATCATTCGCCCGCATAAACTTCACGAGGTCAAAGCAGCCCTCGTGGAACTGGGAGTGACAGGTCTGACGGTCACGGACGCCCGAGGCTACGGTAGGCAAAGAGGTCATATTGAGCGCTACCGGGGCGCCGAATACACCGTTGACCTGATTAGCAAATTGAAGTTGGAGGTCGTTGTCCGAGACGAACAGGTAGAACCCGTCATCCAGGCGATCCTCAAAGCCGCCCGGACGGGGGAAATCGGCGACGGGAAAATTTTCGTTACGGAAGTCATAGAAGCCGTTAGAGTGCGAACGGGGGATCGGGGCAACGATGCCATCACCTGATCGCTGACGGGCAAGGAGAAAACCGGGAGAAAACCGACAGAAAACCGGAGAAAACCGATGTCCACCTGGGCAAGCCGGTTGAATCAACTGATTGGGGACGTCCACAACTGGAGGCAACAGGTCCTCTCAATGAGCCCTCGGCAAGCAGCGGGGTATCATTTCTGCCACCAAATATCCGACGATCTGGACCAGTTTCTCAAAAGGCTTTACGACCTGGCTTTTGAAAAGGCTTTGGACAAAGCGAAGGACCGATATTTACCAGGTCATTCGGAAGTGGCGATTCTGGCAACAGGTGGCTATGGCAGGAAGGAAATGGCACCTTTCTCGGACCTTGACATCGCCTTTGTCGCTGCTGAGGAAGATGATCCGTTTACCGACACCTTGTTGCGAGAGTGCTTTCGGTTAGTCGTTGCCGTCTTCATGGACCACACGGACATAAAAGTGGGCTATGGGTTCCGTCCTCTGTCGGACATCGCCATCTGGGACAGTCAGACCCAAGCGGCTCTTTTGGACAGCCGGTTCGTGGCGGGCTACGAGCCGTTGGCAGAGGAACTTCACCATCGCCTGTGCCGGCAACTGGATGTTCTGCAGTTCATCCACGATCGGCTGAAGGAGAGAGCCGACGCTCGGCGTCTGACCAACGACACGCCTTGGGTGACCGAACCCAATCTAAAGGAAGGTGCCGGTGGACTCAGAGACTTCCATACCAGTCTTTGGAGCCTTGCCGCCCTGGACCGCACACCTACGGCTAAGGCGCAAGAAAGTCTGGAAAAGGTTTTGGGTCCCGATGAGTGGGAGCAACTGAATCAGGCAGTAAATTTTCTTTTAACAGTGCGCAATTGGCTGCACCTCAGCAGCCAGCGCCGGCAAGATGTGCTCCTTCGGGAGTATCATCACCGCATCGCCCAAGACCTAATGAACCCACCTGCCGATTGGTCTGAGGAAACAACCGTCCGATCCTTTCATCAGCGCCTGTTCGCCGCCTTGGAGGTTTGTGACCAAACCTACCAAAGGGTCTTTCGGTTGGTTCAGCACGCCACCATTTCGTTGGGCAACCGCTTTTTGAGAAAGGGTCCTCATCTGACCCTCAGCGACTGGTCTCCTCCCGAAGACGGTCATCAGGTCCTTAAGGCTTTTGAACTGATCCAACGGTATAACTTGGAACCGGACGAGCCGTTGACCCGCTGGCTTTGCCAATACGCCTCGGAAGTTGAAAAGGTGCGCAGTTCCCCCTACGCTGCCCAGTCCTTTCTCAAAATCGTTTCTGGGGACGGCGAAGCCCCCTTTGGAAAAGCCCTGAGGCTGATGGCGCAACTGGGTGTCTTGTCCGTATTCCTCCCTGAGTGGGGTTTGTCGGTAAGATATGTCCCCTCCAATCCCGCCCATCGCTTCACCGTTGCGGAGCATCTTCTCCAGACCGTCACCGAACTGGATCAGTTGCGCCAGTTAGGTGCTCGTGGACAGTTCCCTTGGGTAGATTTGTGGGCGGGTGTCAGTGACGACCCCATCCTTTTTCTATCAGCGCTTCTTCACGATTTGGGGAAGCCCCTCTCCGAGGCACATCACGAGGAGGAAAGCGCTCGCATTGCGGTAGCCGTCGGACATCGACTGGCACTGCCCGAGGACAGAATGGCGACCTTGGAGCGACTGGTCCGTCACCATTTGCTTCTCCTATCCAGCGCCCGCCTCTTGGATGTGATGGCTCCCGAAACCCTCCGCAAAGTCGCACACGTCGCTCAAGAACCTGCTTTTTTGAGAATGCTGCTCCTTCATTCCTTCGCTGATGCCCGTTCCGTCAGCCCCCAAACCTTTACCGAGATGGAGGAGAGAATGCTCCTGGACCTTTACTTTGGAGTGCTCAGGATTCTCCAAGAACGAGAGGAAGAGACGCTTCCGTATCTGACCAAGATGCGGACCGACGAATTGCGGCAAACCCTTCCCGAAGTCAGCGAGGATGACATTCGGGCTTTCTGCGAAGCAATGCCTCCCGCTTACCTGCTGAACACACCATTATCGTCCATCTCCACCCATTGTCGGTTAGTTCAGCAAGTCCGCCAGTCGGGCGTTCCGATGGTGGAAATAGTGGCGACGGGTCCGTCTTCTTTTACCGAACTAGTCGTCTGCGCTCCCGACGATCCCAAACCGGGGATGCTCAGCAAGATTGCCGGCGCCCTTTTTGCGTCTGATGCGGACATTAGAAATGCGCGGGTGTTTACCATTCCGGGGCGACCGGCGCTGGTATTGGACACGCTCTGGGTGACCGCTGACGGGCAACCCCTCAGCCAAGTCAAAGCCCGCAGGGTCCGTGAGACGATTGCGTCCGTCCTTACTGGGGAGGTGGCTCTGGAGGACCTGCTCCTCAAGGCTCACAAGCCGGTTTTAGTTCCCGTTCAGGTTACTTCGGTCACCCTGCGCAACGACCTTTCGGAAACCCACACCGTTGTCCACATTGTCGCCCGAGACCGCAAAGGGCTCCTTTATCGGTTAACTCGCGACCTGTCGGCTCTCGGTTTGGACATTCAAACCGCCAAGATCGTCACCTGGGGCGATGTGGCAGAGGACTCTTTTTATGTCATAAGAAAAGGTCACGGTAAAGTTCCCGACGCCGACCTTCTAACCCTCCAGTCCCGCCTCCTTGAAAGCCTTTCTCAAGGGAGTTTGGAATTTAGTTAACCGTCTTTGCCCCTTTTCGCAAACCAGCAATATGAGCGCTCTTTTCACCATCAAGAAAGAATCCGAGACGGGAAAGAGCCGGGTGGGTTGCCTGCAACTGCCTCACGGGTCGGTGACGACGCCCGCCTTTATGCCCGTAGCAACTTCGGGCGTTGTCAAGATGCTGACCAGTGAAGACCTGCTGAACCTTGGCGCTTCTATCATCCTTTCCAACGCCTATCATCTTCATCTCAAACCTGGGGAAGATCTCATTGCAGCGATCGGTGGGCTGCACCGCTTTATGTCCTGGCAGCGACCCATCCTTACCGATAGTGGCGGTTTTCAGGTTTTCAGCCTGGCACAGTTGCGATCCGTGACGGAAGAGGGTGTCCTTTTTCGTTCCCACTACGACGGTTCGGAGCACTTTCTCACACCAGAAAAAGTCGTTCAGATTCAGGCGAAACTCGGTTCGGACATCGCAATGGTCTTGGACGATGTGGTTCCTCACCCCTGCAGTTTTGAACAGGCGAAAGTAGCGATGGAGCGGTCCCTCCGATGGGCAAAGAGGAGCCTTGCCGCCCATTCGTCGGATCAACAGGTCTTGGGTGCCATCGGGCACGGATCGGTTTTCCCCGAACTGCGCCGAGAGTGCTTGCTGAGATTGTGTGAACTTGGATTTGATGCCTACGCCATTGGAGGGCTGAGCGTCGGCGAACCGAAAGATTTGATGTGGCAGATGGTTGACCTTTCTACGGATTTATTGCCAAAAGACAAGCCTCGTTATTTGATGGGCGTGGGCACGCCAGCGGACATTGTGACAGCAGTATCTTTGGGTGTGGACCTCTTTGACTGTGTCCTACCGACTCGGATGGGGCGAACGGGAACCGCCTTTACCTCTTTTGGTCTTGTGTCCATTACCAACGCCGCGATGCGGCGCGACGAAAGGGCGCTGGATCCCCAATGCCTTTGCCCCTGCTGCCAGCACTTCAGCAGAGCCTACCTTCATCATCTCTTTCACTGCGGTGAAGCGACAGGACCCCGTCTGCTAACTTACCACAATCTGTTTTTTTTCCTTCGGTTGATGGAACGGATCGCCGATGCCATCGCAAAAAACAGTCTTGACGCTCTCCAACGGGACATAACAGAACTGTATTTAGCATCGGCTGCCACCAGACACCAAGGGGCGGGGGGACCCAGTGACCAATAAGCCTTGGTGACCCCGACGATGCTGACATCTAATCGTTTGCTCGCGAGCGTCTATATTGGACGGTTGATAGGCGGACTTTAGTGGTCAGCGGTAGTGGACCACATACCGTAGGGCTCCGGAAACAGGTTTGGGGGAAATGAAACCGTCCCGCTCGTCAATGGGGATTTCTCCCAAAAATCGGTCGTCGGCGCTGAAAGCCAGACAGCGCACCGGTTTGCCCTTCATACCGAAGGGATTTTTCAACCCGAACTGTCCCTTTCCCAAGGCATCCATCACTTCTAACCGGTCCTTGGAGAGGCGCCGAAGGGCGACTCCGCCTACGGTGCGAAGAGTGCCAAAGTCCGTTTCTTGCCCTCTGCCGTCGGCGAATAGCAGTGGGGGTTGGTCTTTCCAGCCCTTTAAGTCCTCAAGGTAATCCACCTTGCGATCGTCGATGAGGGCTGAGTAGGTGAAAAAGCCGTCCATCTCTGCCAGCCAACCGGCGGGTGGTATCACCCATTCCCGCCCCCGAACCTTGACCGTCCACAAGGACTCCGGCGGTGGTTTTTCGCCCGGTGAGACAGGGTAATCGTTGATCCAAACTTTGAGACCGTTCTTGTAGGTGATCAGCATCTGTCGCCTGGTGGTCGGCAAATCGGCATAAAGAGCCTGGGAGACGGATACGAGCCGGTTGCCGTTCCAGTAGCGGATACTTTCCGGTGGCTGCAGACCGTAGCGAGCCTGGAGGCGCTGAAGCAGATAATAGGAGCGCACGACTCTCTCCATTCCAAACCGCTCCTCTATTAACCATCCGAGAGTGCCGTAGGCGATGGTGTGCAGGAGGAACCGATCCAGTGCCTGGTCTATATCCTTTTGCCAGTCGGGAATGCCCTGGAGAAACCAGTCGGTCCACGCCATCCCGATGTCGCACTCTTTCGTGTGAATCTCACGAAGGAAGAAGACAGGAAGTAGGGGCTCTCTGGCTATGGGTCTGCCATTGTAAGTGAGAGCGTAGTTGCCGTCGCACAGCCCGGCATAAAGCCACTGGAAGGTCCCTTCCGAGAAAATGGGACCGCCGTAGACCTTGCTGTCATTGCGAAGGAGTTCTCCATAACAGTAAAAGGTCTGGGCAAAGGTTCCTGCACCAGGCACCCGAGCGTCGTAGTCGCAATAGACCCAGGGCGGGACTGCCGTGTGGACATCGGTGTATCCCGAGACATTAGTTGAGTCGGGGTGAAACTTCTTTTTAATCTGGGGAGCCAGGAGAAAGTCAAAGACGACAGCCGCCGCTGGCTTTAGTGCCCAGCATCGTGCCCAGGCGTGGCGCCAATTTCCATCACTGGTCCTTTGGACGAAGTCGGGATTCCAATGTTCATTGACCGGAGCGAAGTCGGTGTAGTTGGTATACAGTCCGGCATACCAGCCAAGACTTTTCTGATGTTTGAGATACTCAATGAGGGCTTGGTCCCCACCTTTCCCAGGTGCCGCCCGAAGCCGGAGCGTGAAGGACTCGCCCCCGTCCCTCCAAGTGATCTCGTGGTTGCATTGGATTAGCCGCTCAATCCCGTAGGCTCGCAGTAACCGACTTCTCTTCATCTCCTGTTGGTAGTCTGCTGGTCCCCAACTTTCCTGCCAAAGACGGTCCACCGCCTTCTCAGCATTCAACCCCTTTGGATTAGGGATCACGGGCAGCACTTCCTCAAACTCTGTGGAGACGGTGATAAAGAAACGCTCATAGATATCGTTTCTCTTGCCGTCTGTCTTCGGATGGTAGCGGACGCCTCCATTGATCCGCACGCCCAACTCCGTGATCTCACCATTGGAAAAGGCGTAGGGCTCTGATCCGTTGCTCCGATACCAGTCCAGCCACTGAGAGACAAAGACCGGTCCGTTAGGAAGGGCATCTTGAACCATCAACACAACGGGGTTGCTGGCACCATAGGTGATAAACGGAATGTAAACGGTTCTGGGCTTGCCGTCAAACCGTATCCAACCAAAGGAAACCTCCACCCCTTCTGGGCGACTTCCTGAGGCATCTTGTTGCCACTGAACATCCACGACAAGGCTTTTCTGCCAGAGACGGAAAAGATAGCGGGCACCTTGTCCGAACTGGACGGTTAATACTCCGTCTCTCAGCCAGTGGCGCTGAGGTGATGAGGGTTGGGATCCGTCGGCGCCGCGAACCAACCCATCTATCAAGAGGCGACCAAGAGTTCTCTTTCCCCATCCCACCTCAACACCAGCCTTAAGGTCGGCAGGATCAATCCGATATTCCAGCCGGTTTTTTGTTTCCATGCCTTCATAGGTGAAGACCACCAGCCCGTTGCGTTTCTCTGCCGAGCAGCGAAACGATTGTTCCAAGTTGACGGGGAGGATCGTCTCCTCTCTCGTTGGAAACGGAAGGCGCCCTTTGCCCGTATTGAGCCCCGCCGACTGTCCTGGGAAGAGGGTCAGATTTCTTTTCGGTCGGGCGGGAAAAGACAGCGGCGGTAGAGGCTCCCGATAGAAAGTAATGCTGTCAAAGTAAAGGGTCCGATCGTCCTTCTGCCATCCGCCTTCCACCTCCAGAGCAGTCCACTTACGCCCCGAACCGGCAGGAATTCGGCGATGACAGAGCCACCAAGTTTTCCAGTAAACGTGGTGAACCAGAACCCGTTGTTTCTGTCCCCGTCGATCCACGATTTCCAAATAAAGAAAGACAGGGGGTGTATCAGGAGGATTTTCCCAGTCCCATCGGTTGCCATAGACCCACATATCCACACAATCGCTCTCGTCGCTAATAGGGACGGGTTCGGGTGGTTCTATGCGGATTAGGTGCTGGGTATTGGGGTCGCCATTGCCCCGGTAGGTCAGCTTGCCAACCAGTCGGTCCCAAACATTCTCCCCCCTTGACACACTAAGGGTTGCGACCGCTCCACCGGTGACGGTGACCTTCCACCCGGTCAAGTTGGAAAAAGTCACGGTCGGGGGACGGGGTTCCTTCCTGTTCGCCCACACCATCTCATAGGGTCTCTGCCCTTGGGGTTCTTCGGGATCCAATTGATCGCTCACCACCTGACACAAAAGGAGACCGCAGAAGGCAAGAGGTAAACACCAAAAGAAGGGGCAACGCCTCATCCGATTCCCACCCTGTTTAGTCTGGAGGAGCCTGGCTTCGGACCACATCCGTGACACCCTTGTAAAGGTCCGAAGGGTCACTAATGATGAGGTAGGCATCGGCGCCCTCAGGGTCCCCTGTTACCTCTACCACCACCTGGTTCCATCCCTGGAGGAGGACCACATTGCGAAAGTGGGATGGGGGTCCCTGATAGACGGGGCGCACCAAATAGTCGGGATCGTTTGCCTTCAGAAGAGAAACACCGTTGAGCCAAAGTTCAAAGGCGCGGTTGCAGGGAAAGCCCAAGTGAACGACCTGATCGTTGGGTGATCGGAGCCAGATTCGTGTTCGGACCCTGCCCTCATCGGCTAACCACCGGCTCAGGGGTAATTGGCTATCGCGGACCCATTCCACCTTGGCAGATCCATCGCCAGAAAGTAATTCCCAGCGATGCTCTCCGATAAAAGTTATCGGAACCGCCACCTCAGCAGGTCTTCCTTCCACCAGGAGGCGGGCAAAGAGGGTGTGCGCCTGGGGAGGCTGAGCAGGACAATGGACGGAAAAATGGACCGCGGCTTGGGATTCGGGAGCGATCCCGACCCATTGGGGATTGGGCTCCACCAGCCATCCTCTGCCCTCGTCCACTTCCACCTTGACGCTGACGACGGTCGCCTGATGATTGTTGAGCCACAGGGTTACTTTTTTGGCTGCCTCGGGGTTGACCGTTGGAGGACCTCCGTAGTCTACCGTTACCGAAAAAGCCTTCAGGCGAGCGGCAAAGCGCCAGGGATTCCTGTTGAATTCCCAGAGGGCAACGATAGAATCGTCTGGTTCCCACCATTGACGGGGCAAACGGGAAAAGTCCGTCGGGGCATCGTCGCGGAAGATGATGGGGGCGCCGTGAAAGGCCAGCAGCCGTTGAGCACCGTCAACGACCAAGTCGGTCAGTGCCCTAATGTCCGGTGGAGCGGTAAAGTTTCTTATCCCACCCCAGGAGGCGTTGGTGGCTATTTGCTCCCCTAACGGAGCCGTCCACTTTTCGGGCAACTGACCTAGGAGAATGCCGGCGATGGCACCAGAAGTGGCTCCCGTGCAGTCGGTGTCCTGCCCGCAGTTGACGGCGGTAGTGATCACTTTCCCAAAGTCATCCCGCCCAGCCAGAAGCCCCAGGACGGTGAACGCCAGGTTTTGGGGGGCGTGGGTCGGCTCTCTGTGACCAAACTTTTCCAAGATTTTTTCTCTGACTCGCAACCAATCTTTCGTTTCCGCCCACCATTCCCTCGTCCTGCTGATCGCCTGGTGGATGAGGCATTGTGGGGGGATGTAGGAGAGTGCCAGGTCTAACAGGTAATCCAAATCCCTGATGGCGAAGGCGGCACTTTCCAGAGCGGCAAAGAACATCTCGCCCCACACCCCTTCGCCACCGGCATGGTCAACAAAGGCATCTTCCGCTGCGAAACGAGCAGCCAGCCGAGGGGCAGCGGGCGCCAGACACGCCCAGATTTCCGACCGAATGGGCGAGCCCATACAGTCGTTAAAGAACTCATTGTCGTAGGCACCTGAAATAGGCGGCAACAAGCCCCATCGCAGGTTTCGTTTCGCAATTCCATATTCGCACCAGTTGTAGCCGATATGGGTCAGCCAAGCCTGAGCGAGAACAGACGAGTTAACCATCCATCCCCCTTTCCGAACGGCGTCCAACCAGACCAGTTGCATCTCCAGATCGTCATTGGGGATGCCGCCCTCCTGCAAACGAGGATACCAGTCAAATTGGTGCGGTCCCAGTTGCCCCTCAACAGGAGCGCCCAGCGTCCCCCCAGCGTTCTTGCCCATCCAGCAAGCGTAAACCCTGTTCCAAAAGTCCTTCCTGTTCAAAACCCCGACCATCCCCAGCCCTCCTCATTCGGTCAGCATCCATCCTCGTCCGCTGATGATAGCGCATTTGGCAAGGTCCACCTGGTGAAGGGCGGGATGAGACCTTATAGCATTCTTTTTTGTTGGGGCAAGGCTAAATTGAAGACCTGACTTGGGAGGCGATGTTTGATGGATCAGGCACCGTATGGTTTTGTCGGTTTGGGGGGAATGGGCAGTGAAGTCGTCCGCAATTTGCTGGACCAAGGGATCACACCGGCGGTCTACAATCGCACTCGGTCTAAGACGGACGCTTTGGTTAGAGAAGGTGCGATCGGTTGCTACAGCCTTGAGGAACTGGTGCACAAACTGAAGAAGCCAAGGATCATCTGGATGATGCTGACAGCAGGAAAGGCGGTGGATGACGCCCTTTTCGGCGGCGGTGCCTTTGGCGACGGATTGGTCCCCCATCTGGAACCAGGCGATGTGGTCATTGACGGGGGTAATTCCTACTTTCGGGATAGCATCCGCCGCCATCGGGCACTGAAAGAGAGAGGCATTCACTTTCTTGACTGCGGCACCAGTGGGGGGTTAGAGGGGAGCCGCAATGGACCCTGTCTAATGATCGGCGGGGAAGCAGAGGCTTTTGAACGGGCGCGTCCTCTCTTTGAACGACTGGTTCGCCAGACCGGTGGCTTCGCTTATGTCGGTCCGCCCGGGGCGGGTCACTTTGTCAAGATGGTCCACAATGCGATTGAATACGGCATTTTGCAGTGCATCGGGGAGGGATTTGAACTTCTTCGGACCGGTCCCAAGGGGGAAAATGAAGAACCTCTCTTCCGTCTGGACCTTGCTCAGATTGCCGAATTGTGGTGTAAAGGAAGCGTCATTCGAGGCTGGCTAATGGAACTGGCTGCCCGAGCCTTTCGCAACGATCCCGACCTGAGCAGCCTCACAGGCGTCATCGGTGGTGGTTCCACCGGTCGCTGGAGCATTGATGAAGCCTGGGATGCCGGTGTTCCCTTTGCCACGATCGCCCTTTCGTATGCCCTTCGGCACCGGTCCCGACAGCCCGATACTTTCGCCGGCAAAGTCGTCGCCGCTCTGCGAAGAGAGTTCGGCGGTCACCCTGTTGTCCCTGCCGAGAGCCGTTCGGGAGAATAGATTCAACGGTTCACTAACGATGCCGCTGGACAATCTCCAGCAACCCCAAAAGAAGAGTCCCTTTCAAGGTATCCTGGAAGCCGACTTTGATCGTTTTCGGTTCAGCGAATTTCCCCAACCTTTGGCGGACTACATTTTGGACCGTTACGGAATAGACCTACGGGGTTGCTACGGGGATCAGCCGGTGCGCCTGATCATCGGAAAAGCCAGTGGTCAATTGTCAATGGAACCTCATCAAGTGCAGGCAGATGCTGATGGGGGGCTGGGTTTTTGCGTTCTCAAGACCGTCATCGCCGAGGATCCGCACGGTCGCCAAACGATGAAAGCCTGGGCGATTCCCGTTACCAGGATGAAGGTTGAAAAAATCACCGGAAAAAGCGGACAAGAAGGCTGGACGGTGACCTGGATTGGTCGGGGATGGCACAAATCGTTCGCTTCCTACCTGAGTTTTTTCTCCCGAGCCCTTGCCATCGGTGCCGATGCAGGGATGCTGGTCGTCCCGTCTTTCAAAGCCCACTTGCCGGCTTCCGATGACGACCCTTGGAAGCGATCGGAATACGACCACTGCGTCGGCGAACTGTTAAAGGTCTGGCGACAGTTCCATCCGAATCAGCCGATGCCGGTGGAGTTTGATTTCAGTCCCACTTTAGCCGGCAGCGGTTTGGCACAGGATAAAGCCCGCATCCTTGATTGGCTGGCGACCGTTCCATCCCTCATCAAGGACGCCGCCCGTCGTGCCCTTGACAGCCCGCCCGAAAAGACCCTTCGGGTCGGCATCAAAGTCTTCAATAGCCTGTTTGATGATGACTTTCAGGTCACGATGGTGGAAATGCTGATGAAGAATGCCGGGAAAGAGAAGGGTCCCGACTTCATCGTTTATGCCAACCGTTTGTTCAATCCGCAGAGGGAGTATCAGGGCGTTCGGGGCGTCGCCTATGGGGGACCGGATCTGAGCGACAGGAATTTGAGGGTGCTAAGGCGCCTTTGTCAGGACCATCGGCGGGGGCTTTTTCCTCATTGGGTCCCGATCAGTGCTACCGGCAACATCGTCTCAGGGACGATCGCCTATCACTATCTCAAGGCAGGGGCAACGAGCCTGCAGATCCACACCTTTTTTCAGGTCCCTCTCTCCTGCTATCCTCGTAAGGTCGGGAGCCGCATTGAGAGAGCGCTCCACAGCCTTCTGTTTTCGCCCCAGGACGGGCTGCTTCGCTATCTCCTACTGGAAAAGGAAGAGAGAGGGGTGGCTCAGTTAAGTGCCCAGGAGGTGTCTGATACTGGCTGAAAGGGGGTTGCTTAAGCGGGAACAGGAACGGCGGGCGTCCGTTCCTTGATCTCCTGCAGAGTCCTCTGTTCCTCGGAAATCTGATAAGCCTCTATGACGTCCCCTTCCTGGAAGTCCGAAAAGCCGTCCACGCCGATGCCACACTCCATCCCCTCAAGAATTTCGGTCCGATCTTGCTTGAAGTGGCGCAAGGAAGCGATCCTTGAGGTGCCAAGCACCTGACCCCCACGGATGATTCGGCAGCGGCTCCCAACGACGATTTTCCCTTTCCGAACGAAGCAGCCGGCAACGGTCCCTGCCTTGAGCCGGAAGACCGCCCGGACCTCTGCCTGACCCAAGACCGTTTCCACGATCTTGGGCTTCAACTGACCCAAGATGGCTTTCTTGACATCGTCAATAAGGTCGTAAATAACTTGGTAGAGGCGCACGTCCACCGGCTCCCGTTGAAGGACAGATCGGACCGTCGGGTCCAAGCGCACATTGAACCCCAAAATCACTCCCTTAGACGCTCGGGCAAGATCAATGTCGGTCTCCGTAATCGGACCGACGGCTTTGTGGAGAAACCGGATCGTCACTTCGGGATGTTCCAACCGCTCCAAAGCGTGGGTGATGGCATCCAGAGAGCCTTGAACATCGGCTTTGATGATCAGATTCAGTTCATTCGTCTTACCGTCTTCACCCTGGGCATAGAGAGTTTCCAATGTGATTTCCGGTCTTGGAGGGGCTTCTTTTTTGACCCTTCTGGCTTCTGCTTTTTCCCTTGCGGTTTTGGGATCGGGGGCACCCTCCACCCGGTCACCGGCTTCGGGAAGATCCTCAAGCCCCAGCACGCTGACGGGTTGGGAAGGCTTGGCTTCTTGAACCCTCTGCCCCCGCCAATCCGTCATCTGCTTCACTCGTCCGTAGGTTTTACCGGCGACAATCCAGTCTCCCTCTCGCAGTGTTCCGTGCTCTACAATGACCGTCGCCAGAGGTCCCTTTCGGGGGTCCATTCGGGACTCTAACACATAGCCCCAAGGTGTTGCCTGGGGATCTGCCTTAGTCGCAAGGAGATCCGCTTGCAGAATAATCTCCTCTAATAGGTGGTCAATCCCTTCCCCTTTGAGGGCGGAGATAGGGATACAAGCTATGGAACCGCCATACTGGGTCGGTATCAGCCCCCGTTCCGCTAATTGGGCGAGGACTCGTTCAAAGTCCGCCTCTGCCTTGTCCATTTTGTTGACGGCGACAATGATGGGCACATCGGCAGCCTTGGCATGGTTGATGGCTTCTTCCGTTTGCGGCATCACGCCGTCATCGGCGGCGACGACCAGAATCACCAGGTCCGTCACCTGAGCACCCCGCGCCCTCAGAGCCGTAAACGCTTCGTGGCCAGGGGTGTCGATAAAGGTAATCTTGCGACCGTCCCACTCCACCTCATAAGCGCCAATGTGTTGGGTAATCTGACCGACTTCCCGAGCGGCGATGTTGGTCTTTCGGATTGTATCTAAGAGGGTCGTCTTGCCGTGATCTACATGCCCCATCACCGTCACGATGGGGGGACGCAGCACCAGTCGGTTCGGGTCAAAATCGGGCGGGACCGGCTTCACCGTTTGGGTAACGGGAATTGGCTCCCCGCCGGGCGTGGGGGCGCTCGTTTCTGTTTCCGTCGCAGAGATGTCCGTTTTGTCTTTGGCTGCGGCGAGGGGTTGTAACTCTTCGGTCTTTGGTTCCTCCCGTTGTTCCGGACGCTCTTGATCAACGGTGACTGGGCTTAGCGGCTCGGGCTGGACAACAGTGAACTCTATGTTCAAAGCGTTAAGGAGCCGGACGACCAGATCCAACGGAAGGGGTTCGTGAAACGGCGACACCTGCCCTAAGGTCATTAAATGGTGCACTATGGTGCCCACGTCAAGCTGGATCTTTTCGGCTAATTCAAAGATAGAGAGAGGTCGGGCTGGTATTTGGATTTTGGATGGTTTTCCATATTTTTCCTTATAAAGTTCCCTGACCGCATTGGCGGTCGCTTCATCCAACGTCCCCGTTGCCGATTTGGGGAACTCCCCCAGTTCGTTCAAGAGAAGGATCAACTCTTTCGGAGTAAGACCCAGTTCTTTAGCAAGGGCATAAATGCGAATCCGTGACAATCCCCTTCACCTCTGCAAATGCCCTATGGCTTGTCCAAATCGTAACTTTACCAAGTCCCCTGAAGTCAAAACAGCAGTATTGAGCAGAGCCATCACTAACTCTTTGGGCAAGCCTTTTAAAAGCCTGCCCTTCGCCAAAATTTTTCCTCGCCACTGACGGTTTGCTCCCAAAATGCAGTCCCAGGTAGGGCACAGGTAAATACCCCGCCCCCCGCCTTTTTGCTGTTGATCGGTAAAAGCCGTCCCGTCCGCCTTCACGCCGATTCGGATCAACAGCGACTTTGGATACAGACGACCGCACCCGATGCAAAGGCGCTCCCCATTGCCCCCTTTGACCCGACCAATTCTCTCTCGCCTCCCTCTGATCTCTACCCCTGACTTTCTCGTGCCTTTCACCTCTGGCAACGGTTGGTTCTTTTTTGCCCTGTCTGCAATCGGTCCTTAAAGTCATTGGTTCCATTTACTGGCGCAAGAAGCGCCCATTGGTGACGATCCCGTTTCCCAACGGACGAAACTACATCGGGTGACGCCTCTTACTTCGTCTCATTGGTCACTTGCTGTTCCGCTATCAGTTGGTTAACGGTTCGGATATCCAGTCGCAAGCCGGTCAGCCTTGCTGCCAGACTGACATTTTTCCCCTGTTTGCCAATTGCCAAAGATAACTGATCCTCGCTAACAATGACCGTAGCCGAGCCATTCTTCCTATTGATAATGACGGTCTCTACCCGAGCGGGGTTAAGGGCTTCTATGAGAAGGTCTATCGGATCATCTCTCCACGGAAGGATATCTATCCGTTCCCCCCTCAGTTCTTTGACGATATTGTCCACCCTTTTCCCTTGGGGTCCGATGCAGGCACCAGCGGGGTCTACCTTGGAGTCCTTAGACGCCACCGCCACCTTGGACCGGTATCCCGGATCGCGCACCAAAGCCTTAATCTGGACAATTCCTTCTCTGATTTCGGGGACCTCCAGTTCTAAAAGTTTAGCGACGAAATCCTTGTGGGTCCGAGACAAAATGACGATGGGGTCACCGTTACGCTTCGGTTCCCGAACCTCAGAAATGTAGAGACGAACCCTTTCGCCCTTCTGAAAGTTATCCGTCGGCAGAAGGTCTCTCCGAAAAGCGATCCCTTCCCCTTTGTCCAGGGCAAAATAAACGTTCTGGTAAGAGTCCTTCCTCAGGACAACCCCAGTCACCAAAGTGTGGACCCGATCCTTGTAGGCATCGTAGACCCGCTGCAGTTCAATTTCCCTAATCCGGCTCATTGTCTCGTGGCGAGCCGTATTCATTGCACTACGGCTAAATTCGGCAAGAGGTAAATCCACCCAGATTTTTTCCCCGACTTTGGCGTCAGGTTTGATGGTTTGGGCCTCCTCTAAACTGATCTCCAATGCGTGGGACGGTTGCCCCACCACGACGGTCTTTTCCAAACTCAGCTTTAAAACCTTGGCTTCCAAATCCAGTTCGGCGGTAATTTTGGGTCTGGGGCGGGATGCTTTATCTATCCCCTTAAGGAACTGCCGTTCAAAAGCGACCTTTAAGCCGTCGCAGACGGCTCCCAAGACTTCTTCCAATCTCAGTTCCTTATCCCTAGCAATCTGTTGAATAAGCCCGACCAATTCGGCGCTCATCCTTGTTCTCTCCAAACTGTCGGCTACAAAAGAAAAAGTGGGTGACCCCACCCACTTTTCCACCGAGTATATTTTTCAAAAGTTTAGCGCCGTCAACATAAAAAGGGAAGACCTTGTTGCCACCTTAATGGTGAGTGGTTATAATCCTTAGTCCGGTGCTCAAAATGGCTCAACAGTTGCCATATTCGCCGTCCGATTACCTTTATGTGGCGGTGTTCGCCGTCACAGGGACCCTTTTAATCCTTCTGACTTTGGTCCTTGCGTGGATCTTCCGCCCCTACCGCCCAACGAAGACCAAAACTGCCACCTATGAATGCAGCGTTATCCCCAGGGGCAGTGCCTGGATTCAGTTCCGGATCATCTACTACCTTTTTGCTCTCCTCTTCGTTATCTTCGGTGTGGAGGCGCTTTTCCTCTTTCCCTGGGGTGCGGCGTTGAACTGGCTAAAGGACCACGGTTTGGGCTTGGTGGCTTTTGTGGATATGCTGATTTTCCTTTTGATTCTGGCTTTCGGCTGGCTGTATGCCTGGAGAAAAGGGATTTTGCGCTGGGCATGAGAGGGCAATGAACGATCAGGAACTGGAGCAAAAAATAAAGGAAAATTGGGGCGACGGCATTGTTTCGCTTCGTCCTTCCCTTAACGGTTTGGAAGTGCGGGTGACGCCCAACATCTTCAAAGAGTTCGCCCGCTGGTTGGCGGCGGATCAGGAGATGGAATTCAATTACCTCCGCTGCCTGTCCACCGTGGACTGGGTTCAGGAGCAAGAGATAGAAGTCGTTTACCATCTTTTTTCGCTCCGTCATCGTCACCACCTCGTCCTAAAAGTGCGGGTGCCTCGCAAGGAACCGCAACTGCCAACTGTTAGCGATATCTGGGCGACCGCCAATTGGCACGAAAGAGAGGCTTATGACCTGATGGGGGTCTTTTTTGTCGGTCATCCCGACCTGCGGCGCCTTTTTCTTCCACCCGGATTTGAAGGTCATCCCCTGCGCAAAGATTACATTCACGACATTGAACGCTTTGACGATGAGTTCGCAGAAAAAATTCGGAGAGGGGAGATTCAATAAGAGCCACAAAGGGTTCTCAAAGGAGCCTGAAGGATGATGGATAGGGAGAAATTAGTAGGATCGGTAGGGGTCGGCGAACAAACCATCCGCACGGAAACGATGGAAGTCAGTATGGGTCCCCAACATCCCAGCACCCACGGGGTCTTGAGGGTGGTCCTGAAAGTAGATGGCGAGTGGATTGTAGAGGCGGATCCCGATTTGGGTTACCTGCACCGCTCGTTTGAAAAGTTAGGGGAACTGAGAACCTATCCCCAGGGGATCTTCCTCACCGACCGATGGGACTATGTTTCGGCGATGAACAATAACTGGGTTTATTGCCTCGCTGTTGAGAAACTGCTGGGTCTTCAAGTGCCCGAGAAAGCCGAGTGGATTCGGGTCCTCATCTCAGAGATGCAGCGGATTGCCAGTCATCTGGTCTTTATGGGAACCTACGGGCTGGATGTGGGTGCGTTGACGCCCTTCTTTTATTGCTTTCGGGAGCGCGAAAAGATTCTGGACCTGTTTGAAGAGATCTGCGGGGCGCGCCTGACCTACAACTTTTACCGGATCGGGGGCGTCTCCCGAGACGTGCCCCGAGGCTGGCTGGACAAGGTGGAAGCCTTGTGCGATTACCTGATTCCCCGGCTGGACGAGTTGGACGACCTGCTGACCAACAACAAGGTCTTTTTAGCACGGACGGTCGGCATTGGCGTCATCCCGCCCGAAATGGCAATCTCTTATGGGCTTTCGGGACCGATGATCCGCGGCAGCGGGATCCCTTACGATCTTCGGAAGGTGGCGCCCTATAGCGTCTACGACCAGATTGAGTTTGATGTGGTGACCCATGACGGTGGGGACTGCTGGTCCCGAACTTGGGTCCGCTCTCAAGAAATGCGCCAAAGCATTCGGATTGTCCGCCAATGCATTGAAAAACTCCGCCAGATGCCCGAACCAACTTTTGATGATCCCTACGGTCCGTCCACCCACGTGATGGCGAAAGTGCCCCCCAAACCAAAACCCAAGCCCAACGATGTCTATGTCGCTATTGAATCGCCACGGGGGGAACTGGGGGTTTATATGGTCAGCGACGGATCGGAGAAACCTTACCGGATGAAAATTAGGGGACCCGCCTTTGTCAACTTATCCGTTCTTCCCGCCATCGCCCCCGGTCACAAGGTGGCAGACCTGGTCGCTATTGTTGGCAACGTTGATATCGTAATGGGTGAGGTGGATAGATGAGGAGGAACGAGCGTTGACGCTGACCGAAATCAGCCGGGCAATCGCCCGGTTTTTGGGCTTTGATCCGCCGACTGACCAGGCAGCAGCTCAGGTCATCTTAGCCCTTATTGATGCGCTCCTGATTTTTGGGTTCTTGATGTTGGGTGTTTTAGTCCTTATTTACGTCTTTCGCAAGATCGTCGGCTTTATTCAAGCCCGATTGGGTCCTCGGTATACAGGACCCAGAGGGATTCTCCAGACCCTTGCGGACGCCCTCAAACTTCTCAGAAAAGAAGACATCATCCCTCGGGCTGCCGACCGCATTGCCTTCAATCTGGCACCTTTGATGGTTTTCCTTCCTGCCTATCTGGTCTACATTGTCATCCCCTTCGGCGATCCGGAGACGGGGCTGGTCGTTCGGGATTTGAATGTCGGGGTTCTTTATCTTCTGTCTATCAGTTCCGTTACCGTGAT
The DNA here is from genome assembly GCA_025057575.1 of Candidatus Caldisaccharidevorator malaysiensis. GTDB lineage: Bacteria > Armatimonadota > Fervidibacteria > Fervidibacterales > Fervidibacteraceae > Caldisaccharidevorator > Caldisaccharidevorator malaysiensis. The sequence goes on along the minus strand of JANXBO010000015.1, from coordinate 23,840 downwards.
CGGGATTGTGACCGCCGGCTGGGCTTCCGCTAACAAGTGGTCCCTCTTAGGGGGAATGCGATCCGGTGCCCAATTGATCTCCTATGAGGTGCCGATGACCTTGGTCTTTGCCGTTCCCGTCTTGCTGGCAGGTTCCCTTCGCCTTTCCGACATCGTTCGCGCCCAGGGGGAATTTTTCTGGCAATGGAACGCCTTTCGGTTAGATTTCTTCCCCTTCACTCTTTTGGCTTTCATTACCTTTTTGATCTGTGCCCTGGCGGAAACCAATCAGACTCCCTTTGACTTGCCGGAAGCGGAAAGCGAACTGGTCGCTGGCTTTCACGTTGAATACAGCGGCTTTAAATTCGCCATCTTTTTCCTTGCTGAATTCGGCAATACCATCGCCATCTCGGCGATCGCTACCCACTTGTTCCTCGGAGGCTGGAAGGCGCCCTTTCCCTTCCTTCCCGATTCGGGCTTTTGGTCCCTGGGCTGGTTCTTCTTCAAGGTGTCCCTTTTGGTCCTGTTGATCATCTGGATTCGAGGCACCCTTTTACGGGTGCGGATTGACCAGGTGATGGAACTGGGCTGGAAGGTTCTGCTCCCGATTGGGTTAATTTGCGTTACCGGCGTCGGTCTTCTGGTGTCTATCCGACCCTCACCCACAGAGCAAGCGAAGCAAAAGGTCGCTGTCGTATCCGAATGCCCAGTTTCGTTACAAAAGGACGACGGACCTTTCCGATGGTGCCGGACACACGGGAGGACTTAGAGTGGGTGAAGTGATTGCTTTCTACATTCTTGCCCTTATCATCGTCTTGGGTGCTCTTGCCGTCGTCACGGGACGCAACTTGTTCCATTGCGGACTGAGTCTGGCTGCTGTTCTGTTAGCCGTTGCCGGTCTTTTCATTTTGAATGGTGCCGAGTTCCTGGCTTGGGTCCAGGTTTTGATCTATGTCGGTGCGGTTTTGGTGATCATCCTTTACGCCATCATGCTGAGCGAAAACATAACGGGCGAAAGGATCCTTTTGATCAGCCAGAACAGGGGTGTTGGGTTCGCTGCCGCTACCTTGGTCTTTGCCCTTATCGCCTTTCTGGGAATCTCGCTGTCTGGGCTATTAGCCGGTCACACGAGCAGTGTGAAAGACCCTGTCCTCGCTCTCTTGGAAGGTGCGGACAGCAACGTGATTGTCTTTGGCACGTTGCTCCTAACCCGTTACATTCTCCCCTTTGAATTTGCTTCTGTCTTCTTAGTTATTGCCTTGATCGGGGCGTTGGTGATCGCCAGGACTGCCGAGTGAGGTTGAGAGGATGGAGATCGGACTGTCCCACTACCTGATCCTTTCAGGGCTCCTTTTTGCCATCGGAATTTACGGCATTTTGACCAGAAGGAATGCCATTGCTCTCTTGATGTGCGTGGAGTTAATGCTCAATGCGGTCAACATCAATTTGGTCGCTATCAATCGGTTTCTACAGCCGGACTGGCGGATAATGACCGGTCAAATCTTCGCTGCTTTCGTCATCGTCTTAGCAGCGGCGGAAGCCTGCGTCGGCTTTGCCCTTGTGATTGCGATATACCGCAACCTGAACAGGATCAATGTAGACGAGATCAATCTTCTTAAGTGGTGAGGTAAAGAGGGAGAACCTGTGGACGCCACACCGACGGTTACTGCTATCATCCTTTTAGCACCTTTTGTTGCCTATTTGATCAATGTCTTTTTTGGCGGACGGCTGAAGGAGAAGGCTGCCTTTGTCAGTCTCAGTCTTGTTGGGCTTTCCGCGATCCTTTCTCTGTTGGTTTTTTACCATGTCGTCAGCAAGTCCCTATCCGGTCATTTTGAGGGGTATCGGGGCACCTGGCTGACGGTTCCCTTGGGCAGCAAGGAACTTGCATTGGGATATCAAGTGGACACCCTTACGGCGTTTATGCTCGTTGTCGTCACCTTTGTGGGCTGGTTCATCCAACTTTATTCCGTCGGTTATATGGCAGGGGATCCCCGATTCTCCCGCTACTTTGCCTTCCTTTCTCTGTTCAAATCTTCTATGCTCCTTCTGGTTCTCTCAGACAACCTGGTCGGTCTGTATGCTGCTTGGGAACTGGTCGGTCTTTGTTCCTATCTCTTGATCGGTTTTTGGTATGAGAAGCCCGAAGCAGCGAGAGCAGCCAAAAAGGCGTTTATCGTCACCCGTTGTGGCGATGCCGGATTTGGTTTGGGAATCTTTCTGACCTTCTATTTGACGGGAACTTTATCCTTTCAAGAGATTTTTCATCAGGCAGAGGCACTGACAGGAGAGAAAGCCCAATTAATTTCCTTGGCTGCTGTTCTCCTGTTTTGTGGTGCTATTGGAAAGTCAGCCCAATTTCCTCTTCACATCTGGCTTCCCGATGCGATGGAAGGACCAACCCCAGTTTCCGCCCTCATCCACGCCGCTACGATGGTGGCGGCAGGGGTGTATATGGTCGGACGGCTTTATCCCCTCTTTGCCACTCCGATGATAGAAGCCTCTTGGTCCCTTCAGGTCGTTGCCTGGATCGGGGCTCTGACCGCCTTCCTTGCCGCTACGATCGCAGTCGCTCAAGACGATATCAAGAGAGTCCTTGCCTATTCCACCATCAGCCAGTTGGGCTATATGCTGCTGGGGCTGGGTGTGGGGGGATACTCCGCTGGTCTGTTTCACTTGGTCACCCACGCTTTTTTCAAGGCGCTTTTGTTTTTGGGGTCAGGCAGTGTGATCCACGCTGTTCACACGAACGATATGAAGAAGATGGGCGGTCTCAAAGAGGCGATGCCGATCACTTTCTGGACCTACATAATTGGGATGGGTGCTTTGGCAGGCATACCGCCTCTATCGGGATTTTGGAGTAAGGACGAAATTCTTGCCGCTGCCTATATTGCGAACAAGCCGATTTTCATCGTTGGTCTCTTAACGGCTTTCCTAACTGCCTTTTATATGACCCGTCAGATAGGACTGGTCTTCTTTGGCAAGAACCGAGACCCTCATTCCCATCCCCACGAGAGTCCACCGGTGATGTGGGTTCCCCTTGTCGTCCTCGCTGCTGGTGCTGTTCTGGTCGGGTTTATCGGGACCCCTTGGTATAATGTGTTCCACAAACTGGTCCACTTTGAGGGGGCACCTCACCATCCGTTTAAGCCCCTTCCGATGATCCTATCGCTGGCGGCAGCTATTTTGGGTATTTTGGCGGGTCAGAACCTCTACATCACGAACCCGATCAAGGGACCGGACGATGAGCCGCTGAGAAGGCGAATCGGTCGGCTTTACGACTTTTTGGCGAATCGGTGGTATTTGGACTGGTATGATCCGGTCAAGCCCCAGCCAGGATATTACCTCACGCCCTCCTTTATCCGGTTTACCATTGCCCAGCGCTGGGTGGACCTGCACATCGTGGACGGGATGGTGAATGCTGTCGGATACCTTACCGCCTATATCCTGGCTCGTTTCTATCGTCTGTTTGACCTATATGTTGTTGACGGGCTGGTGAATTGGACGGCTTGGATAACAGGTTTTATCGGCAACGGTTTGCGCAAAATTCAAACTGGGCTGGTCCAGCATTATATGTTCATCGTGTTAACAGGGCTGGCCCTTGTGGCTCTCTGGACCCTGATGAAGCAGATGCCCTAAAAAGTTCTTGAGCAACAGAAAAATGCAGAATGAATTGGGAAACGGTTCAACGGGAGAGGGGTTGATCAGTTGGAAGGGTTAGGTCAGTGGTTGTATGACCATCTTCTGAGTTTGATTCTATGGACCCCTGTTGTCGGTGCTCTCTTTATCCTTTTCACCCACAGAGAAAATGTCCGTCAAATTCGCTTTTGGGCTCACGTCTTTACCTTCCTTCCCCTCGCCTTTTCCGTTTACCTTTGGATCGCCTTCAACCCACCCCAAATGGAGATGCAGTTCGTTGAAACCTACGACTGGATCCCTGTCCTTGGAATTCGGTATAAGTTGGGTGTGGACGGTCTTTCTATGCCTTTGGTCGTTTTAACTGCCCTTCTGACTTTTGTGAGTGTGGTCTACTCACCGACGGCAATAAGGGTGAGAGAAAAAGAGTATTATGCCCTTTTTCTTCTGTTAGAGACGGGGCTGGTAGGGACTTTTATGGCTTTGGACTTTGTCTTGTTTTATGTCTTCTGGGAAGTGTCGCTGGTTCCGATGTATTTTTTGATCGGCATTTGGGGCGGTCCTCAGAGGGAATATGCTGCGATCAAATTCTTTCTTTACACCCTTGTCGGCTCTGTGGCGATGCTGCTGTCCATTCTGATCCTTTATTTCCACAGCGAACCGCGGACTTTCGGGATGACTGAATTAATTGAGCAGCAGCCGTTAGAAGGTAAAGGAATCTTGCAAGTTCTCGCTTTTTTGGGTTTCTATTTGGCTTTTGCAATTAAGGTGCCGGTCTTTCCGTTCCATACCTGGTTGCCCGACGCTCACGTGGAGGCGCCGACGGCAGGGAGCGTGCTGCTGGCAGGGATCCTTCTGAAGATGGGCACCTATGGTTTTGTCCGCATCTCCTTGCCTCTTCTGCCTGAGGGCTCTCAGGTGTTCTGGGCACCGATGGGTGTTTTGGGGCTCATCAATATCATCTACGGCTCCTTGGTGGCGATGGCTCAGGACGATCTGAAGAAACTGGTCGCTTACTCTTCCATTGGTCATATGGGGTTTGTGATGCTGGGGATTGCAGCAGCAGCGATGGATGGAAGGTCGTTTACCGATCCGGTTCTTAGGGACTACAAGGTCATTGCCCTCAACGGGGCAACCTTTCAAATGATCGCTCACGGTTTAATGACGGGGGCGATGTTTCTTTTGGTCGGTGTGATCTACGAAAGGGCTCATCATCGGGACATCAATCGGTTTGGTGGTCTCTGGTCGCAAATGGTGGTTTACGGCAGCCTCTTCAGTTTCTTCTCTATGGGCGAACTGGGATTGCCGGGACTGGCTGGTTTCTGGGGAGAGTTTTTAGCCGTTCTCGGCGCCTTTCAGTTATTTGCCTGGGCGGGGCTGGCGGTTATCGGCATCGTCATCACCGCTGCCTACTTCCTTTGGACCGTTCAGAGGATGTTCTTGGGCGAACCGAAGGAAGCTCACAGCAACTATCCGGATATGAACCTACAAGAGCATATTTCCTTGTGGCCTCTTGCCGTCCTGACTTTCCTGGCGGGGGTCTATCCCAAGGGTCTTTTGACCATTATTCAGCCGGCGATGGAAAGTGCTGTAGAGAAGATGACCAAAGTTTTGGGGGGCGGATAGGGTATTGACCTTTAAGGACCTTTTTATTCTCCTTCTTGGTCCCGAGTTGTGGTTGACTTTTTTGGGGTTCTTCCTCTTCACCCTTGATTTGATCTTTCCTCGGGCGCCCAAAAAAGTTTTTGGTCTGCTCACTCTTTTGGCTTTTGTCGGCGGACTTGTTCTGGTGGCGGCTCAGGTTTTGAGCCCCGACCTTGCTGACGAGGTCCGTCAAGCAGCCCAAGAAAACCGCTTAGGCTATTGGTTGGTGACGACTTTCAGCCTGGACGGCTTGGCGACTTTCTCAAAAGGGGCGATTTTCATCGGCGCCATCCTCATTGCTTTGGTCACGGTGGACTATGTGGAGAAAAACCTTCGGGAAGGAATCCCCGAATTCTACGGTCTTATGGTTTTTTCGGTGTTGGCTCTTTGCTTTATGGTCTCCTCCGTTGAATTGATCACTCTTTTTTTGGCAATAGAATTTGCGTCCATCAGTTCCTACATTCTCGCCGCTTACCTGCGGGGGGATCCCAAAAGTTCGGAAGCAGCAATGAAGTATTTTCTGGTTGGGGCGACGACGACCGCTGCCGGTCTGTATGGAATGTCGCTGATTTACGCCGGAACGGGAACGACTTACCTTTATGAGATGACCGCTCAGTTCATGCCCCAGTTAGGGGAGACAGGAGTTGCTTTCTCACCACCCTTGCCCGTTTTGATCGGGCTACTGATGATGTTGGCAACTTTGGGGTTTAAGGTGGCAATGGTTCCCTTTCACGGCTGGTGCCCCGACGCTTACGAGGGGGCGCCGACTCCGATAACGGCTTTTCTTTCGGTCGCCTCCAAGATTGCCGGAATGGCGACCTTGATGCGGGTCTTCGCCTCCGGTTTCGGACCTCTGAGCGCCGGTTGGGTCCCTATCTTGGCGTTCCTCTCCCTTGTGACGATGACTTTCGGCAACCTGGCAGCTTTGTGGCAGACCAATGTGAAGCGGCTGATGGCTTACTCGTCCATCTCTCAGGTTGGTTACCTGCTTATCGGCGTGGCAGCCTTTAGTCCGTCCGACTTTCAAACCCTTTTGGGAATGTCCACTTTTCAAGGATCGGAAATGGCACTTCCCGGCATTTTCTATTTCCTTCTCGGATACGCCTTTGCCAATATGGGGGCTTTTGCCGTTATCATCTGGGTGGAGAATTGGGAGGGGGCAACCGACAGAGAAAGTTTTGAGGGGCTGGCGCAGCGCTCGCCGGTCGCCGCTGCCCTGTTGACCCTTTCCTTCTTGTCCCTCATCGGGATTCCTCCCCTTGCCGGTTTTTTTGGAAAATTCTTCCTCTTCGGTGCTGCCCTCTCTCGGGGTCTGGGCTGGCTGGCTATTGCTGGGGTCGTCAACAGCGTGATTTCGGCTTTTTACTATCTGGAAGTGGTCCGACGAATGTATTTCTTCCCCCCCCGCCGACCGGAGCGGGTGTCAACGAGTTTGATGGTTTCGTCGGCTGCTGTTTTAGGTGTTGTGGGTGCCTTCGCTATCGGTATTTTGACCGAGCCCGCCTACCAGTGGGCGATGGCGGCTTTCTTTGATGTCGTTTTTGCTCCCAACATCTCTTTCCGCTAATCCTGTCTGGGCAAAGGAAGGGTGACCGGGTGGAAAGGACTTTTGTGATGATCAAGCCGGACGGAGTGGCGCGAGGTTTGGTCGGTGAGGTGATCGGTCGGTTGGAGAGAAGGGGGCTGAAACTGGTCGCTTTGAAGATGACCCGATTGACCCGCGATCAGGCGGTTGCCCTTTACGAGGTTCATCAAGGGAAGCCTTTTTTCAGCGACCTAATTAACTTCATCCTTCAGGGACCGGTCATTTTGATGGTGTGGGAAGCGCCCCAGGCGATTCAATTGGTCCGCAATCTAATGGGCGCCTTGGACCCCGCTGACGCCCTTCCCGGATCCATCAGGGGTGATTTGACCACCAGCAGGTCAATGAACGTTCTTCACGGCTCCGATAGCCCCGAAAGTGCCCAACGGGAGATCAATCTGTTTTTCCACCAAGACGACCTCTTGACCTACCGTCGCTGCGATGAAGACTGGCTTTACGGGTGAGTCCACCGCTTGGTGCGTCAGTGGAAAAATGACCTTTGTCAACGGTAGGGTGGCTTCGGAGACGCTACACTTGGGCTGGTGAGTTCAAAGCGTGAAAGGCTGGGATCGGCTGATTTTCGCCCAGCGGCGGGAAAAAGAAATCATTACGGGTCTGGACCGTCTCGCAGGTCCCTTAAGGGCTGTGGAGGAACTGTTAGCCGAGGCGGTCGTGTCACCGGTTGAAAAAGTAACGGAGATGGCCCGGCATCTCCTGTCAGCGGGTGGCAAACGATTGCGACCGGCTCTCACCCTCTTGAGCGCTTTGATGGCGGGTTCCCTTACCAAAAAGGCGATCCTTTATGCGGCGGTCGCCGAATTGATGCACACTGCCACCTTAATTCACGATGATGTGATTGATAAGGCAATGATCCGAAGGGGGCGACCGACGGTTCACGCTCTTTGGGGCAACGAAAGCGCTGTGATGTGTGGCGATCATCTGTATGCGACGGCGTTCAGCAAGTTAGCCCAAGATGGTGACATTCGGGTCATCCGGATCATGGCGGAAGCGTCCCGAAGAGTGTGCGAAGGGGAGATTTTGGAACTGGAGCACGCTTACCGAATGGATGTGACGGAAAACGACTGCATTCAGATTGCCCGATTGAAAACGGGCGAACTGATGGGGGCTGCCTGCCAAGTAGGGGCAATCGCCGGCTGCTCCGACGGTGACGATCCGTCAGAACTAGCTACCGCACTGCGCCAATACGGTTGCTCTTTGGGCATCGCCTTCCAATTGATAGACGACGTCCTTGATATGGAAGGGAGCGAAGAGGACCTGGGAAAACCGGTCGGCAGTGACCTTCTGGAAGGGAAAATCACTTTACCCGTTGTTTTATCTTTCCCTCTTTTGGAAGAGGGGGACCGGCAGCGCTGGCGAACGCTGTTAGAAGAGAGAAGGGTGACGGAAGAGGATGCCCGATGGCTCGCCCAGTTCGCTCAGGCAACCGGTCAATTGGCAAGAGCCCGATCTTATGCTTGGCACTACGCCCAGCAAGCCGTCTCCTTTTTGAGGGCTTGGGATGGGAAGGGGGAGGAAACTTCCTGGTCCCGTCGGGGTCTGGAAGAGATTGCCTGGTTCGTGGTAGAGCGAAAAGCCTGAGGGTTGCGGTAAGGCAACCATGCTATAATCGCTACGACAGCAGGATGAAACGACTGGCGGGGCGTGGCGCAGCTTGGTGAGCGCGTGGGCATCGGGAGCCCAAGGTCGCCGGTTCAAATCCGGCCGCCCCGATGGATCGTTCATTCGTCATTTACATTCTTCTCGTTCTTTTCCGTCTGTTTCATTCGGTCCCACCGTTGCCTCATCAAGCGCCGATATTGGGCAACGGCTTTCAGATGATCAGCGTAGTTGGTCGTAAAGGTGTGCCCCCCATCACCCCGAGCCACGTAGTAGTGATAGGGCACTTTAGCCGGTGACAGAGCTGCCTTCAACGACTCTAAACCTGGACTGCAAATGGGACCGGGTGGAAGACCGATCCGGCGATAAGTGTTATAGGGCGAGTCCACCTCCAAATCCTTGTAAAGGACCCTTGTCTTCCTCTGCCCCAAGGCATACAAAACGGTTGCATCTATTTGAAGGGGCATCTTTCGGGCGAGCCGGTTGCGGATCACGCCCGCAACGATGGAGCGCTCTTCATCTTTTTTGACCTCCCACTGAACGAGGGACGCGATCGTCACAAGTTCCTGGACATTGATCTCTGGGCGGTTTTTCAGATAAGGTTCCCAAAAATTTTTCAAAAAACCGTCAATGAAGGTTTGCAAGAGAAACTCCTCCTGATCGGGGAAAAGGGGAGGGAACAAATAAGTGTCGGGATACAAAAGCCCTTCCAAGATGCCCGACCAGGGAAAAGGTAAAGGTAGGGACCATTGGTTGTCATCATTGCGAACCAGAGCCATAAAGCGGTCGGCTCTGCCCAGCCCCAACTCCTCAATCTTGGCAGCAACCTCCTTTGACATCATTCCTTCCCAAATCGTAAGTCGGATCAATTGGGGTCGGCTTTCACTGAGAAAGCGGACCAGTTGCCAGGAAGACAGAGGTGACGGGATGCGGTAAATCCCCGCCCGAAGACGATGGGGAAGGCGCACGAGATGCCCCAGTCCCTCAAACAAACGACGACTGCGGATCAGACCTTGCTGCTCTAACTGAAAAGCGACCGACGGGAACGACTCACCCCGCCGGATGGTGAGGACGACCGGTCCCTGTGGTCCCGTCGGCACAAAAACCTGAACACCCACCCAACCAGCGAAAAACGCGAAGGCGAAACCGCCAAAGAGAAGCCCTTTGCGGAATCGCTTCACACTGCCCACCCGGTAGGCTTCTCTTCTTCCCTCCACCAGACGCCGGGGATGACGGTCTGACAGGCGGGGCAACGGTCCCCTTGGAGACGGTAGCGGGTCACCCGGAAACCATACCGCTCAATCAGCAGTTCCTGACAGTTAGGGCAATAGGTGTTTTCAAACTCCCGCACCATCCCCGGTAGGTTGCCGGCATAAACGAACTTCAGTCCTTCTTCCTTTCCGATCTCCGCCGCCCTGATCAGGGTTCGGGCAGGAGTGCCCCTATGGTCGGTCATCTGGTAGTCGGGATGAAAGGCGGTCACATGCCAGGGAATGTCTGGGGAGATGGAGGCAATGTAACGGGCGGCTTCCCTCAGTTCCTCCTCGGAATCGTTAAAGTTGGGGACAACGAGAGTGACGACTTCCACCCAAAACTTCCTTTCCCAGGTCCAGCGAATGGTGTTCAAAACGGTCTCCAGTTTTCCACCCAGGACCCTGTAGTTGCGGTCGTTCATTGACTTTAAATCAATCTTGTAAAGGTCCACGAAGGGGCGGATGTAGTCCAAAACTTCGGGCGTGGCGTTCCCGTTGGATACATAACTGCCGACCAGACCATACTTTTTGCCTTCTTTGAACAGAGCGACCGCCCACTCACTGGTGATCAACGGCTCGTTGTAGGTGCTGGTCAGGACCTTGGCTCTATGGCGGCGAGCCAGACCGATGAATTGTTCCGGTGCCATCGGAGTGAAGTCGGCAAGGGCCGTCGCCACTGAATCCCTGAGGACCTGGGAGATTTGCCAGTTCTGGCAGTAAGGGCACTTCAGATCGCAACCCAGCATCCCAAAACTGAGGGCCCGTGCCCCTGGGTAAGCGTGAAAAAAGGGCTTTTTTTCTATCGGATCCAGATGGAGAGCACCCGCATAGCCCCAGGGCACCATCAGGCGCCCGCCCTCGTTATACCGAACCCGACAGACCCCTGGAAGCCCGTCGTAAATGACACATCGGTGCCCGCAAGCGTAGCATTCTACTTTGTCCCCGTCTAAGCGCCGGTAAAGTTCTCCTTCCCGAACATATTCTTTGAGGACTTTCGCCAGGGGTTGTTCCTGGGCTTCCTTAACCTTCAGCGTCCTGTGGACCAGTTGAGCCACCGGTCTCACCCCTTTTCTTGTTCCATATTCTAAAACCTTCCGGCACAGACGCCTTGACTACCGTCACTAAGGACAGTCCGTCAGAAAGGCAACCTCAGCCCCCTCTGGGACTCCCTTGCCCGCTCCCAGACTCGTTTTCCGACCGCCAAATCCCAAAGAGCAATCCCGTGGGAGTCAAAGAGGGTGATCTCATCAGGCGATTCCCTTCCCGCAACCTGCCCCGCCACGACCTGACCTAACTGGATCAGATTCCCCCAGGAGAGACGACCCGATTCTACAGACGCTAATAAGTCGCCGCACTCCTGCTGAGTTTGAACCCTATCGTCAACGACAACTCTCTGGCACCGGTCAACGGCTTCCCGATCCAATTCCCTTCGCAAAAGAGAGTTGGCACCGACGGCGTTAATGTGAGTTCCCGCCGACAACCACTTTCCCAAAAGGACGGGCTGAGATGATGTGGTGACGGTAACCACGATGGCCGCCTTCCCCACCATTTCCTCAATTTTGCCGGTGGGAAAAATCCGGTCGCCGATCATCGTCGCCATTCGCTGACAGAAAGTGCTCCTTCGTTCTTCCGAGCGGCTGGTCACCCAAATCTCTTGAAACTTAAAAACAAAGTCAAGAGCCAAAACTTGAGTCTCGGCTTGAAAGCCGGCACCGATGACCGCCAATCGCTGGCTGTCTCGTCGCGCCATCCACTGACTGGCAACTGCCGAGGCGGCGCCGGTGCGCACCTGACCCAGTCGGGCGGCTTCCATTACGGCGACTAATGCCCCATCAAAGTCGTAAAGAAAGAAGAGGGCGCTGCGGTCGGTGTAGACTTTGAAGCCCGTGAGCCCCCATTGGGCAACCGTCGCCGCCATCCAATGGAGGAGGCGACCGTTCCGTCGGATGCGCTGCCGGGGACAGTTGACAGCCTGACCCAAACCGTGCAAAGCCATTACTTCTTTAACGGCTTCCACGGCAGTGGGAATATCCAGTAATTCAGTAACATCCTTTTCTGACAGAAAGAGTGCCATAGCCGTTTCTTTGAGTCTAAGGCAAAACGGATGCCAGAACTTGCTGAACGTCGCCGGATTGCTGGCTAAGAAGTTGACGAAAAGAAGCGACCGCGTCGTCAAGGTCTGCAGGCTGTCGGCTCGTAAAAACTTGGGGGTGAGCAAGAAGCCAGGCTAACTTTTTCTCCAAAGGATCGCCGAAGACGAAGCGGGGAGGCTGCCCGGCCTCCAGAAGACTCACCCATAACCGCAGTTCCTTTAGCCATCGGTAGGTCTCTTGGACTTTGAGCCACTGGGGTTCTTTTTCGGAAAGCCTTTCCAGCGAGTCTTCGGTTCGGTGGCTTTGCATCTTTGAGTCTTCGTTCCCCGTCTTCAACTGGATCAAACTGACCGCCATTTCAATGTCCCAAAGGCAACCGGGGCTATGCTTTAAGTCTTTGACGCCGGGTGGGGGGCGGTGCTCGCTAACAATTCGTCGGACGAGAGCGATCAGTTCTTCCCATTGAGATGGGGACAAACCGACCCGATAAAGGCGTTGGTGGACAGCCGTTATGACGGAACAACCCAAAGGCTCGCTGCCGGCGACCCATCGCAGGCGAGTCCAGGAGAGAGCCATCCAGGGCTCAAAAAACTCGCCGGCAAAACCCCACCAAGCATCTACAGAATGAACTAAGGCACCTTCCTGTCCGCCGGGTCGCAGGCGAAGGTCCAAACGATACGCCAACCCCTCTTCTGTCCGTTCGCTAAGGAAACGGACCAAGCGAAGGGCTTCCTGTTCAAAATTGTTGGTGGTCTTCGGACCCACAAAAGCCGCATCCAAGTCTGAGTCAAAGTGCAAATCCTCACTTCCCCAGCCACCCAGCGCCATCACGGCAAGATGACTGCCCAGACACTGCAGAGCGAATCGGACAGCATCATCCGCCGTTTCCGAGAGGCGGCGGCTGACTTCCCGACCAGTCATCAGTCGGCAGAGGGACCAGAAACCCAAGAACAGCCGATGGCGCGCGATCCATCGGCGGAGCCAACGGGAAGCCACTCTTTCATCAAGCAAATCCTCACCTTTGTCGGAAAAAGATGGTGAGAAGGTTGACGGTTCCACAGCCCCAGAGAGGAGCGCCTCCAAATACTCCGGATATTGGACCATTAATTGGCACAGGCTCTCACTGAGGGACAGGCTCGTCAACAAGGCTTTGAGGGAACCGGGCTGATGGGTGATGTTCTGAAAGAAAGATGGCGGTGACCCCAGCGCCTTTGCAACCCTTTCCAAACGGACGATGGCTCCCTCTGGATCATAGGTGGCAAGGGCTGTTTTCAAAATAATCGGCAAAAGCCTCATTGTCCCGAGCCGATCGCGCCAGGGAACCGTATAAAGGGAATCGCCTAACAGTCGGTGAAGGTGCTGTTGAACCCGTTGCCAATTGGTAAAGCCGATCTCTTGGGCAATTACTGGATCGGCATCCAAACCCGCTGCCAGTTCCACCCCGATGGCGGTCTCGCTGGTAAGCCCTGTGGTCCTTTTAAGTTCTTCCGTTACCGAGAGGAACACTTCCCGAACTTTTTGCCTGACCTTTTCCAATTGGGCAAGGAATTGTTCCGCTGACGGCGCCCCCATTGTTCTGGCTAAGGACTCCAATTCTTCTAACTGGGACGGCAGGTGCCAGGTGGGCAGGTCTTCCAGCAATTGGAGTCGGTGCTCCAGCATCCGGAGCCATCGGTAACCGTCTTCTAAAGCACCTTTCTCGTCCTTTGTCAAAAGACCCGACTCATGTAACTTTTGGAGAGCCGACAAGGTGTCCCTTTGAATCAGGTCTGGGTTCTGCCAGGCAAAAGCCAATTGGAGGATTTGGGCACAAAACTCTACATCCCGAATCCCGCCGACGCCGTGCTTGACGGACGGACCCTCCCCCGAAAGCGCCCCCGACGGTCCAAAAGTCCGTTCGCTCCTTTCCTTTGTCCGAAGGATCCAAATCAATTCCTCCGGCTCCAGAGTCCGACCGAAAACCCAAGACCGACGAAAACTTTCCCACCGGTCTGTTAATTCCTCATCCCCGAAGATCACCCTCGCCTTTAGAAGAGCGATCCGGTCCATTGGGTCCGCCCAGCCCTCGTAAAAGGAGAAGGCAGCATCCACAGGCAACACTAAAGGACCCGTCACCCCATAAGGTCGCAATCGTAGATCAACTTGATACAGACGCCCGAAGGGGGTGACATCCGTCACTAGTGAAAGAAACCGCAGAATGAAAGGTTCCCAACGGGAGGGGTCGCCTTCACAAAAAAAAGCCAGGTCCACATCGGAACTGTAGTTCAATTCGTTGGCTCCCAGTTTGCCGTAGGCAACCATCAAAATCGGGCTAAATTCAGGAATGACCAAGCGCAGGCTCGCCGAGAGCAGCGCTTCCGCCAGATCGGACAGTTGACGGGTCACGTCGTCTAAGCCGACCAGACCCAGCAAGTCCGCAACAGCAATCCTCAACACTTCCCGTCTTCGGAGCCGCCGAAGGGCATCGGCTTTGGCGGATAAGGAGAAAAGGGGCTCCGTCGCCATTCGGACCTGTTGGCTGAAATAGCCCCTGTCCCTTACCTGCGCCCAGTAGTGCCGTTCGCGGATAAATTCCAAATATTCGGGATGAAGGGCGAAAGTCCGCCCAACAAAACCGCTGGCTCCCAGGACGAAAAAAAGAGCCTCTAAAGAAGCGGGATCCTCTCGGAGAAAAGAAACGAGGGATGGAGCAGTCCCCGAAGATTTCCTCAGGCGCAGCCATTGGGTCCACGCCCGTTGGGGATGGGGACTTGTCTTCAGAATCTCTTTAACCTGATCTTTTTCTCCTGGCGAAAGTTCTTCTCCCCACTCGTCGCTCTCATCGGGGAACCTGTTCAACATCCTTAAGACACCCGAGCGATTGTAGCGTTGTGCTGGGACGGGTGCTAAGGTATGCTCACCGACTCAAAAATAGTGAAGGAACCGGTCTGTTCGCACCAAAGGGGAGATATTAGCCTTGCCCTGGGGACCTCGTCCTTTTAGTAAGGAAACTTTGAAATCCATCCGCCTTCTGGTGATGGATGTGGACGGCGTGCTCACCAAAGGGGAAATCGGGATTCTGGGTGATGGGACCGAATTGCGGCAGTTTCACTCTCAGGAGGGAGTCGCTTTGATGGTCGCTCATCAGGCGGGATTGGAAACCGCCATCATTTCGGGGAGGGACACCCCTGTCGTCCGTCAACGCGCCCGAGAGGTCAAGATTGCCCACATCATCCTGGGCACTTTCGTCAAATTACCGCCACTGGAAAAACTGTGTCAGGAACGGAACCTCAGCCTTTCCGAAGTAGCGTATGTGGGCGATGACCTACCGGACATCCCACCGATGAGGAGGGTCGGATGGGCGGTCGCCGTTGCCAATGCCGTGCCAGAAGTGAAAAAGGTCGCTCATTACATCACGGAGCGCAATGGTGGAGAAGGAGCCATTCGGGAAGTGGTGGCTCTGATTTTGAAGGCGAAAGGAATCTGGGAGAAAGCGGTCGGTGAGTTTATCGGTGACCCTCACTGGGCAGACGGGTTTGATGGTTGAAAATGGACCGTCCAATAGGCTTTGAACTGCTGATCGTGCTGGCTATCGTCCAAGGACTGACAGAGTTCTTGCCCGTCTCTTCCAGCGGTCATCTTGCTTTGATTCAGAATTTTTTTGCTGTCCCAGAAAAGGATCTTCTCCCCATCACGGTTTTCCTTCACATCGGCACTCTCGTCGCTCTGTTGATCTACTTCCGTCGGGATCTTTTGTTAATCCTGCGCGGTCTGGCGGGTGGTGATGCAGCGGGTCGCCAACTTTTGATCCTCACCCTTTTGGCAAATGGGGCGACCGCTCTGGTGGCTTTGCCCCTCAAGACAACGATAGAGGGAGCCTTCTCCAGCCCTGTCGCCGTGGCTTTGTTTCTAATGGGCACCGGCATCCTCCTGTTGCTCGTCTCCAAAAGGGGATCAGAGAATCCGGACAGCAGCAGCGATCCGATTCGCCTTTATCAGGCGTTGTTGGTAGGAGTGGGACAAGGGTTAGCGGCTTTTCCCGGTCTGTCCCGGTCGGGAACGACGATCGCCACCGCCCTGTTAGTTGGATTGAGTCGGCAAGAAGCAGGACGGTTCTCTTTCCTCATCAGCATCCCTGCCATCTTGGGAGCCAACCTTATAGAAGCCAGGGACATTCACCATTTGCCGGTGACGGGGCTGAGTTTGGCTGTCGGGGCGATCGTCTCTTTCGTGGTCGGCTATTTAGCCATTCACTGGACTCTTATGGCGGTCCGCAAGGCAAAACTCCACTGGTTTTCCCTTTACTGCTTCCTCATCGGGGGGATGACTCTCCTTCTAAGGGTGACGGCGTTGTGGTCCGACCAATAGCGAGGCGCGGTGTCAAGAGAGCGGGTCCGGGGAGTCTGGGATAGCCGGTGAGGACGAGGACTTCCTGCAAATCGTTCAGTCGGGCAGCGATCTGGACGGAAACCCTCAGACGCCCCGACGAGGGGTCAACCTTTGCTACTTTTCCGACCGGAAGACCCTTCGGAAAGACCCCGCCCAAACCCGAGGTAATCAGTTCCTCTCCTTCCCGGGGCAGCACCAGGCGAGAAAGATTTTCCAAAACAGCGCCATCCCTTCCATCACCCTTGACGATTCCGTAAACACCAGGATGGTTCTTTAATGCCACACCGACGGCGCTCCTTCGGTCCGTTATCAACAGAACGACACTATGATGACGGTTCACATCCAACAGCCGACCGACAACGCCGTGTCCATCTAAAACAGGCGAGCCACCTTGACAACCTTCCACCTCTCCGGTGCTGATGACAGCCGTTCGGAACCAATTGCTCCCTCCGACTGCCATCACTCGGGCAGTCAGGTAAGGCTTGGGCGCCGTTTCCGCCATTCGGAGGAGTCGGCGGAGTCGCCGGTTTTCCTCTTCCAGTTCTCTGAGATGATACTTTTGAGCCATATACCGAAGGGTGTGTCGTCTCGCCTTTTGGGCTTCTCGGGCTAACTGGTGAGGTTTCGTTAGCCCCGTTATCCAGGTTTTGATGGTGCCGAAAGCGGCTGCCCCTGACGCTGTTAGGCCAACGCTCTTCCGCACCAAAAGATCTGCCGGTGCGGACAATAGGGACGGTCCTACCGTCAGGGCGATCAAAAGGAGCAAACCGACGGCAATGCCCTTTTTAAAGAAGCGGGATACAATGGTGGCTTCCTGAGGCGGCCTCTCCTTGTGCACCCTAACTCCTTTACGAACTTCTGCCGTCCAGCGCTTTGGAAAGAATTTCGGGGTTCTCTACCAACCGACCAGCCCCTAACGCAACGCAAGTCATCGGATCATCAGCCACATAGGCGGGCGTGCCCGTCTTTTCTTGAAGGAGTTTATCCAAGGATCTTAAAAGGGCACCGCCGCCACAAAGGATGATCCCCCGCTCCATAATGTCCGCTGCCAGTTCGGGCGGGGTCTGCTCCAAAGTCAAACGGACGGTATCAACGATAGCGGTCAAGGGTTCACTGATGGCTTCTCGGATCTCCTCGCTTCTAAGAACGATGCTCTTGGGGAGACCGCTAACCAAGTCCCGCCCACGCACTTCCATCTGCAGTTCCCTCTCCAGCGGATAGGCGGACCCGATCTGAATCTTAATCTCCTCTGCTGTGCGCTCCCCGATGAGCAGGTTGTAAGCCCGCCGCACATAGTTGGCGATGGCTTCGTCAATCTCGTCACCCGCTACCCGGATCGTATTCGCCACGACGATACCGCCTAAGGAGATAACCGCCGCCTCCGTGCTGCCACCACCGATGTCCACGACCATACTCCCAATGGGCTCTGTGACCGGAAGCCCCGCCCCAATGGCAGCGGCAAAGGATTCCTCCACGACATAGGCTTTGGTCGCTCCGGCTTCCATCGCTGCTTGAATAACCGCTCGCCTCTCTACTTCCGTTGCTCCCGACGGAATGCCGACGACGACCCGAGGGTAGACCATATAGGAACGCCGATGAACCCGATGGATGAAGTAACTGAGCATTTTCAAAGTGGTGTCGTAATCCGCAATCGTCCCGTCCCGCATCGGTCGTTGGGCAACGATCCGACCGGGGGTCTTGCCAACCATCCGCTTGGCTTCTTCTCCGACCGCCTTGGTCTTGCCCGTTTCCACATCTACGGCGATGACCGACGGCTCCCGCAACACGATTCCCTTTCCCTGAACATAGACCAAAGTGTTGGCGGTGCCCAGGTCTATCCCCAAACTCTTAGAGAAGGCTCCCAACACCTTCCTCAGATTCCTCAACAACTTTCCTTCCCCTCACATTCCTCTTCTTTTTATCTGTTACATTAGCCCACTTTCCTTCAAACTCACAAAGGATCCGTCCCCGATGATAATGTGGTCCAAAACTTCAATGTGCAACACATTGCCCGCCTGAACCAGTTGCCGGGTGAGGGCTATGTCTTCAGGACTGGGGCGCGGGTCCCCACTGGGATGATTGTGGATAAAAATGACGGCAGCCCCGCCCAAGCGCACAGCGTCCTTAAAGCATTCTCGGGGATGGGCTAATGAAGCGTTGAGGGTCCCCACGCTGACATCGGAAAGGGTGACCACATTGTTTTTTGTATCCAGGACCAGGACCTT
Organism: Candidatus Caldisaccharidevorator malaysiensis; assembly: GCA_025057575.1. Lineage (GTDB taxonomy): Bacteria > Armatimonadota > Fervidibacteria > Fervidibacterales > Fervidibacteraceae > Caldisaccharidevorator > Caldisaccharidevorator malaysiensis. The sequence goes on along the minus strand of JANXBO010000015.1, from coordinate 5,443 downwards.
CAGATGCTCCCGATCCAGATACCTCATCTCGGACATCACTAACTCGGCGACTTCCTCAGGTCGGGAGATCCGCTTCTTCTCTGTCCGGCTCGCCGTGTAGGCTCTTCGTCCCAACTCCAACGCCGCCTTGATCTGACAAGCCTTGGGCTGACCCACCCCTTTTTTCCGGCTCAGTTCGGCGGCACTGGCTTGAACAAGTCCCAGCAGACCTCTGTATTCAGACAACAATCGGTTCGCCAGGTCCAAAGCGGAAGTGCCCTTGATCCCTGTCCGTAATAGGATCGCCAAAAGTTCAGCATCGCTAAGGGACTCGGGTCCGTCCCTCAAAAGTCGCTCCCGAGGTCGGGCATCTGCGGGAAGATCCTTTATCTTGGGCGCATAGAAGACGGGCGTTTCCTCACCCTTTCCCCTCATTGTTTCACCTGTTCGTAGACCAACCCCTTGGCGGAGGGGGCGGGATTTGAACCCGCGAACCCGCTGCTAACGGGCATCCGGATTTCAAGTCCGGTGGGGTGCCAGGCTCCCCAACCCCTCCATTTCTTACTTTGCGATCCAAGGGTCGTCCCGTCAAGACCTACCTTGACGATCCCGAGAGCCTCACCACCGGACTAAAACCCGCTTCTGGCTCTTTCCGTTCTGCCGTTAAGGTCGGCAAGGTCCCCCTACGGTTCGGGACCGACCTTTGCCGGCGCACCGACCCGGTTCGCCCATTCCGTCCACGAACCGTCGTAATTGCGGACATCGGGATAACCCAGCAAATATTTGAGGACAAACCAGGTGTGGCTGGAGCGCTCTCCGATCCGGCAGTAAGCGATGACCGGCTTGTCGGGAGTCACCCCCTTGCCCTCATATAATGCCTTCAGTTCGTCAAAGGTCTTAAAGGTTCCGTCCTCCCGGACCGCAGACGCCCACGGAATGTTTACGGCACCTGGGATGTGTCCTCCCCGCACGGGGACACCCTCAGGAAGACCTGGCGGTGCCAGCAAATCACCTACATACTCCTGAGGGGACCGGACATCTACGAGAATCGCCGCTCCCGTTCGGATCGCTTCCGCCACATTATCAAAAAAGGACCGAATGGAGTAGTCGGGGTCCTTGGCTTTATAGGGGCGCTCGGGATAAGTGGGCACCTCTGTCGTCATCGGGCGGTTCTCTTCCAACCACTTAACTCTTCCTCCGTTCATCAACTTGAGCAGGGATTCGTCGTGCCCGTAAATGCGAAATTGCCAGAACGCCCAGGCAGCAAACCAGTTGTTATTGTCACCGTAGAGGACCACGGTCGTGTCGTTGCCGATACCCGACCGACTGCACAGGCGCTCAAAAGCCTCTTTCGTAACGATGTCGCGGCGCGAAGGGTCCCAAAGGTCCTTTTGCCAGTTCCAGCCAACGGCACCAGGGATGTGCCCTTTCTCGTAAGCCGTGGTGTCCACATCCACTTCTACCAGCCGGATATTCGGGTCACTGCGATGTTGGTCGACCCACTCCGTGGAGACCAGAACGTCTGGTCGTCTGTAGTCACCCATTGCGTCGCCCTCCTTTATCCGATTATCTTAATCAGGATTGTCGGATTATTTTAACACGTAAAGACCAGTCTGTCAAGTCTCGTTATCTTGACCCCCCTCAACGACCTTTGCGCCACAGCCACCTCATACTTTTGCCGACGATGCAATGAAGTTAAGGAGGTAGGGAAAAGTGGCTTACATCATCGCCGAACCGTGCATCAATGTGAAGGACCGAGCCTGCGTGGAAGCCTGCCCCGTTGACTGCATCCATCCTCGTGAGGACGAGGATCAGGGTGAAGTGATGCTCTACATTCACCCCGAAGAGTGCATTGACTGCGGTGCCTGCGAGCCGGTCTGCCCCGTTAATGCCATCTTCTTTGAAGACGATGTCCCCGACCAGTGGAAGCACTTCATTGAAATGAACCGGGACTACTACTTCCTGTCACCTGAAGAGTTTGAAGCCAAATACGGGCGCCGACCGTAGTTACCCGAAGCATTCGTTGCCAGTCAGACCATTTTGATGAACCGCAAGGCAACGGCAGGGTAGGGGAAGACGAAGCCGATTGTCAGGGCGAGCCGGGTGACGGGAAGGTCTCGGTGCGTCAGCAAGCCAAGGCGACATCGGGGAACCGGCGCAAGATCAGTTCAGTGATCTGGAGCCGTCCCTCCGCCAACGCCGTCAGGTCTTCGTCTGAAAACTCATCACAGAAGTCTCGGAAGGTATAGCCATCTCGGTGACCGTTACGGAAGTAACGCAGCCAGAGCCAGGCTTCCACCAGCCGCTCTACATAGGCGACCACTTCCTCGGCGGGAACCCGTCGGATCACCTGGCTGCCGATAGCCGTCTTCTTTCCCAAACCGCCGCGAAGGATGATGTCGTAGGCTTGGATTTTGACGCCTGTTGCGTCCGTCTGTCGCGCCGTCGTCCCCTGAAGCCCGATATCGCCGACCCAATGCTTTCCGCAAGCGTGAGGGCAACCGTCCAGGTGAATCTTTAGGTCCGATACGGCGTCGGCGAATCGGAACTCCAAGCGGTCCACGATCTCCTTCAACTTGGTCTTGGTTTCCGCGACGGCATAGTTACAGAAGGGCTCTCCGGTGCAGGCGATAGAAAGACCCCAGACCCGATTTCTCTGAAGAGGAAAGCCGATCTTTTCCACCTGATGAATGAGGCGGGCTAACTGATTTTCGGGAATATAGGTGATGATAAAGTTCTGCTGACGGGTCAGCCGAATACCGGCACCCACTTCGTCCGTCACATCGGCTAACGCCTTCATCTGGCTGCTGGTTAACCAGCCGACCGGAACGGGAAAACCGGCATAGAAAAAGCCGGGCTGTTTCTGCGGATGAACCCCCAGATGATCCTGTTCGCCCTCGGGCTCCGGTGCCTGAAAGTCTTCCAATCGCCTCCCCAACCGTTCTTCCACCATCCGGCGATATTCTTGGGGACCATAGTCATCCACCATAAATTTCAATCGGGCTTTGACCCGACTGAGGCGGTAACGAGGATTTTCCTTCCAGCAATCAATAATGGCTCTTAAAACGGGGATCGCTTCTTCTTTGGGGACAAAAACTCCCATATCTTGAGAGATTCGGGGCGTGGAAGCAAGACCACCACCGATGCGGACCGCAAAGCCCTCTCTTTTGTCCTTGATGACACCGATCAGCCCGATGCAGTGAATCTCAGGCGCATTGCATTGAGCGGGGCAGGCAGCGATGGTGATTTTGTGCTTCCGGGGCAAATCCGAATAGTCTCTGTTCCCATAAAAGAACCGAGCCGCTTCTTGCAGGACGGGTGTGACATCAAAAATCTGGTGCCGGTCCACGTCCGCTACGGGGCAACTGGTGATGTTGCGCACCGTGTCGCCGCATCCGCCCGCTGTCGTCAGCCCGCTGGACTTCAAAGTCTCCAAAACCTCCGGTAGATCGTCCAAGCGGATCCAGTGGAGTTGAATGTTTTGTCGGGTGCTAATCTCTCCGTAGCCCTTGCCGAATTTCTCCGAAATGAGCCCGATCGTCCTCAACTGCTGAGGCGTCACTTGCCCTCCCGGCAGTTTGATCCGCATCATAAAAGTCCCAATCTTGGGCTTGTCGTGATAAAGACCCCACCACTGAAGGCGCACGATGTCCTCTTCGGGGATCGCCTCATAGCCCTTGGCTATTAACTGGGGAAGTTCCAATATGATGTCTAAAGGAAACTTTTCTCTCTTCATCCGTTCAATGCTGTTGCGCTTCAGGACCATCTCCCAGGACGGAATGGGGAGCGGTCCGCTGGCTTGCTTCTGATCGGAATGGTGATCCATCGCGTTCTGCCTCCTCTTTTACTATAATTTTGATGGAAATAGTCGGATATGATCGTCATCAACAAGACCCTTCTGAGCACCGCCGGCTTGTCCCTGCCTTGCCCATAACGCCAAAATCAGCGATTAAGGTAAACCTTATCAGAAAGGAGCGAAGCGGTGGATCTTTTTACCCTGAAGGACCTGGAGAGGGCAGGGGAGATTTTGGAAATCCAGTGGCAGTATCGGGCGTCCCGAGCCCTGATGGTCGCCCACCAACTGCGGATCTTTGAGGCTCTCCGGCAGAGTCGGTCGGCTGAAGAAATCGCCTCTCTTTGTGGGACAAGCCCGGGCTGGACCGAAAAACTTCTGACGGTCTGTTGCGCCTTGGGTCTCGTTATGAGAGAGGGCGATCGTTTTGAACTGACCGAACTGGGTCGTGCCCTGACCTTGCCGGAGAGTCTGCGGAACATCCGAGGTCTTCTGGATCACGGGGAGAATCTGTGGTGGTTCTGGACCGGACTGGCGGAAGTCGTCCGCACGGGCAAGAGGGACTCAGCACCCAAGCCACCCGAGCCCTATCACTCTATGGGGCACTTTCACTGGATCTGGGCGATGAACGGGATCGCTGCCAACGGTCCTGCTCAGTGGCTCGCCAGCAATGTGGATCTTTCCTCCCGATCTCGGCTCTTGGACGTCGGCGGTGGACCGGGAACTTACTCCATTGCCCTCTGTCAAAAAAATCCTTATCTGTCCGCGGTCATTTGGGATCTGCCCGAAACCTTGGAGATCGCTGCCCAGGTCGTCAAAGGATTTCAGATGGAGCATCGTATCGCCCTTCAGGAAGGGGACTGGAATAAAGACGAGTTCGGGGAAGGATATGACTGCCTTCTGATGTCCAACATCCTTCACGGTCGGGGCAGTCATTCGGAAATGAAATTGAAAAAAGCCCTGCGGGCACTGACCCCCAATGGCTTACTGATCGTCCACGACTTTTTACTCCACGACGATCGGTCTGGTCCCTTGCCGGCAGCCCTTTTCTACCTTATGGTCGGCGCCTATACCATTGGCGAAATGATAGAAGTGATTGAAGAAGCAGGCTTTGACCAGGTCTCGTTAATTGCCTACAACGAGGTGAGGGGCGCCGGCATCGTGACAGCGGTCAAACCATCCTAACCCTTTTTAAGAAATGATCGCCTGATCGTCATTAAAAGGGGTGGTATTTCCATTGGCAGAGGCTTTGATTCTTGGCGGGTCCGGACAGTTGGGGAGCCAATTGGCGGAGCAGTTGGGGGAGAAAGGAATTGGGCTGCCCAAGGAGCAGGCAGACATAACCGACCCGTCATCTCTTCGGGCTGTTTTGGACCGGTTTCGCCCCCAACGAGTCTTCAACTGCGCTGCCTATGTCCGGGTGGACGATGCGGAAGATAAGCCAGAGGTAGCCTTTCGGGTCAACGCCCTGGGTCCCCTTTTCTTAGCCCGCCTTTGCCAGGAAAGAGAGATAACCCTTGTCCACATCAGCACCGACTATGTCTTTGACGGCAGGAAAGGTGGTCCCTACACCGAACTGGATCCCCCCAATCCCCTCAATGTCTACGGGGCCACCAAACTCTTGGGCGAGTTCTTCGTCAGAGCCTATTGCTCGCGCCACTTTGTTGTGCG